>URZF01000145.1 GCA_900552255.1 uncultured Eubacteriales bacterium
ATTCGGTATCGTACTCGGCGCACTTTCTCTGATTCCGGTGATTGGAATTGTTTTCAATATCATCCTGTCTCTTGTAGGGCTGGTGTTCCTGCTTTTCTCGATTCTCGGAATCGTGAATGCGGCAAACGGCAAAGCGAAGGAGCTTCCGGTCATTGGAAAAATCAGATTGATCAAATGAGATAAACGAATGAAAAAGACCGCCTGAGGCGGTCTTTTTCATTCGTTATTTATCCAAATGCACGTCCATCTGCGGAAGCGGTATCGAAATGCCGCGTTTGTCGAAGATTTTCTTCGAGGCCTCGAGCATGTCGAAATTGACAGTCCAATAATCCGAAGCCTTGACCCATACGCGCAGATAAAAGATGAGCGCGTTGCTTCCTTGCTCGCCGAGACGAACAAAGGGGGCGGGATCGCTCAGGACAAGCTCATGCGCGCCGGCAAGCTCTCGGAGCGTATCCTTGACGAGATCGATGTCGGAATCGTAGGCGACGCTGAATTTGAGATCGAGACGGCGGATTTCCTTTGCGCTGTAATCGGTGACGGTTTGATTGGAAAGCGTTCCGTTTGGGATCGTGACAACCTTATTGTCCACGGTTTCAAGCGTCGTATAGAAGATGCCGATATCGGTGACGGTGCCGCTGTGCGTTTCGTTTTCGATATAATCTCCGATCGAGAAAGGCTTGAAAACGAGGATCATGATTCCTCCTGCGAAATTGGATAAGCTCCCTTGCAGCGCAAGTCCGATAGCAAGTCCGGCGGACGCGACTGCGGCTGCGATGGAGGCGTTTTCGATTCCGAGAATCGATGCAAGGACCACGATCAGAAGGACATAAAGGGCGACCTTTGCCAAATCGACGATCAGCGTTTGGACATTGGGGGGAAAGGATTCGAATTTTTTCCCTTTTCTAATGATCTTGAGACACCATTTGATGAGCTTTGTGCCGATGATGAGAACAAGAATCGCGCCGAGGATCCGAAAGCCCGCGGTGGCTATAAAGTTTGCGATGCCGTCCAATAAAGAATTTAAAAAATCCTCCATGATTACCTCTTAATTATTTGATTTTTCATATTCCGTGACGGCGATGGCGAGCTCACGGAGCGCCTTTTCGTCGGCCGGCGTAGGGCAGCCGGACATGAGCTCCGAGGCGTTCTGCACCTTCGGGAATGCCACGACATCGCGCAGACTGTCCGCGCCGCACATGATCATGGCGAGTCTGTCCAGCCCGAGCGCGGCGCCGCCGTGCGGCGGTGCGCCGTAGCGGTAAGCGTCTACAAGGAAGCCGAATTTTCTGGCGATATCCTCGTCGGAAAGACCGAGCCTGCGGAACATTTTCTGTTGAAGAGCGCAGTCGGTGATGCGCATGGAGCCGGAGGAGATTTCAATGCCGTTGAGCACAAGATCGTAGGCTCTTGCGCGCACCCGTCCGGGATCGGTGTCGATATAGCCGAGACACTCGTCGAGCGGCATCGTAAACGGATGGTGCATGGCAAGCCATGTCCCGCTTTCCTCGTCCCATTCAAAGAACGGAAATTCAGTGATCCACAGGAAATTATAGCTGTCCGGAACGATATCGAGCTGCTTTGCCACGATGAGGCGCAGCGCGCCGAGCGTGGGGAGGGCGACGGAATCCTTGTCGGCGACGATAAGCGCCACGTCTCCGCGCCGGCAGTCGATTTTGTCCATGATGGCGTCGAGCTCGCCCTCTGCCATGAATTTGGCAAAGGAGCAGGAGGGTGTCTCATCGACGTAACGGATGTAGGCGAGTCCCTTTGCGCCGATGCCGCGGGCGTGCTCGGTGAGCTTGTCGATCTCCTTGCGGGAAAGCTTTGCAGCGGCGTCCTTCGCCACGATGGCGCGCACGGAGCCGCCGGTCGAGACGGCGGAGGAAAATACGGAGAAGCCGCTGTTTCCCACAAGCTCGGAGATATCTTGGATTTCCATTCCGAAGCGGGTGTCCGGCTTGTCCGAGCCAAAGCGCTCCATCGCCTCGCGGTAGGTGAGGCGGGGCAGAGGCAGGGGGATATCCACGTCCAGAATTTCCTTAAAAAGTCTTGCGACGAATCCCTCGTTTACTTCCATGATATCGTCCTCGTCGACGAACGACATCTCGAGGTCGATCTGCGTGAATTCCGGCTGGCGGTCGGCGCGCAGGTCCTCGTCGCGGAAGCAGCGCGCGAGCTGGATATAGCGATCGAAGCCGGCGAGCATCAGAAGCTGCTTATACTGCTGCGGCGACTGCGGCAGCGCATAAAAGCTGCCGTGATGGATTCTCGACGGCACAAGATAGTCGCGCGCGCCCTCCGGCGTGGGATTGACCATCATAGGCGTTTCGATTTCGAGAAATCCGTTTTCATAATAATATTCTCTCGCCACGCGCGCGATTTTATGACGCATGATGAGATTTTTTTGGAGGGACGGACGGCGCAGGTCGAGATAGCGGTATTTGAGCGCCAGCTCGTCGCGCACCTTGATGTTGTCACTAATCTCGAACGGCGTCGTTTCCGCTGCGGAAAGGATCTTGTATTCCGTGACGAAAATTTCGATTTCTCCCGTCGGGATCTGAGAATTGACGGAGCTGCGTTCACGGACGGCGCCTTTGGCCACGACGACGTATTCGGAGCGCGTGCGGAAAGCTTCGTCGAAGATTTTTCTGTCGGTGTGCTCGTCGAACGCGAGCTGAACGATGCCTGTCCTGTCGCGCAGGTCGATGAAGATGAGCCCGCCGAGATCGCGCGCCCTCTGCACCCAGCCCATGACGCAGACGGCTTTGCCGGCGTCCGCGCGCCGCAGCTCGCCGCAGTAATGGGTCCTTTTATCTGTCTTTTCAAGCTTTGCCATAGTGTTTGTCCTTTACTTGTCCATATTTTTGAGAATTTCGATCGCTTCGGGAATCGTGACGTTTTTTTGCTCGCCGCTCTGCATGTCTTTCAGGGCGACCGTTCCCGACGCCGCCTCGCGCTCGCCGATCACGGCGGCATACGGCGCGCCGCAGCGGCCTGCATATTTCATTTTCTGCTTCATGCCGCACTCTCCGAAATAGACGTCGGCCGCGATTCCGGCCTCCCGAAGCTTCGTGGCGGCGGATACCGCGGAGGGAACGGCGCTTCCGTCCATCGGCAGGAGCAGCACACGGGCGATGCTCCCGGTTTTCGGTGCGATGAGCCCGCTTGCAAGAAGCTGGGAAAAAAGCCTTGTCAGTCCGATGGAGATGCCGATGCCAGGCAGCTTTTTGTCGGTATAATATCCGGTGAGATTGTCGTAGCGCCCGCCGGAGCAGACGCTCCCGAACTCCGGATGCGCCTTGATTTGGGTTTCGTATACGGTGCCGGTGTAGTAATCGAGTCCGCGCGCGATGGTAAGGTCGATCCGGAAGCTGTCCTCGGGCATGCCGAACATGCGCATGTATTCCGTGACGGCGGCAAGCTCGCTCACACCGGATGTATAGGTCTCGTTTTCGATGCTCATCGCGCGCAGTTTTGCAAGAATTTGTTCGCAGTCGCCGTCTGAAGTGATGAAATCGATGATGGTGTCGGTCTTGTCGGCGGAAACGCCCAGCGCGACAAGCTCGGATACGGCGGCTTCTTTCCCGATTTTTTCGATTTTGTCGAGGATCCGCAGGATATCCTCGATTTTGTCCGAGAGACCGAGAGCGGCGAAAAAGCCGCCGAGCACCTTTCGGTTGTTGATGCGGATGACGAAATCGCCGATGCCGAGCTTCTCAAATACCCGATAGATGATGGCGGGCATCTCGGCGTCGTAGCGCAGATCGAGCTCCTCGTTTCCGATGATGTCGATGTCGCACTGATAGAACTCGCGGAAGCGTCCCTTCTGCGGACGCTCGCCGCGGAACACCTTGCTCATTTGGTAGCGCTTGAACGGGAACACGAGGTCGTTATAATGCGCCGAGACGTACCGTGCGAGCGGAACGGTCAGATCGAAGCGAAGGGACAGATCGCTGTCGCCTTTTTGGAAGCGGTAGATCTGCTTTTCCGTTTCGCCGCCGGCCTTTGCGAGCAGAACCTCGGAGAGCTCGATGACCGGTGTGTCGAGCGGCAGAAAGCCGAAGCTTTCATAGACGCCGCGGATGGTATCGTACATATCGTTGAACAGGATCTGCTCGGCGGGCAGAAGCTCCATAAAGCCGGGCAGGATCCTCGGTATGACTTTTTCCTGCATGATGATTTCTCCTTAAAACGCGGAATAAAGAATAAAATATTGATAATATTATAGCACGATTTTTTTATT
>URZF01000146.1 GCA_900552255.1 uncultured Eubacteriales bacterium
TTTAAGCCATGCGCCAGCTGCCAGTACTCGCCGTGCTGGGCGAGCAGCTCTTCGTGCGTGCCGCGCTCGATGATGCGTCCGTGTTCAAGCACCATGATGACATCCGAGTTGCGCACGGTCGAAAGGCGATGCGCGATGACGAACACCGTGCGCCCTTTCATCAACGAATCCATGCCCTTTTGCACGAGCGCCTCCGTTCGGGTATCGATCGACGAGGTCGCCTCGTCAAGGATCATGACCGGCGGGTCGGCGACGGCCGCGCGCGCGATGGAAATCAGCTGACGCTGTCCCTGCGAGAGGTTGGCGCCGTTGCCCTTTAACATGGTATTATACCCCTCCGGGAGCCGCGTGATGAAGTCGTGGGCATTGGCGAGCTTCGCCGCCGCATAGACCTCCTCATCTGTCGCATCCAATTTGCCGTAACGGATGTTGTCCATAACGGTGCCGGTGAAAAGATTGGTATCCTGCAAAACGATTCCGAGCGAATGGCGCAGATCCGCTTTTCTGATCTTATTGATGTTGATGCCGTCATATCGGATCTTGCCGTCGGCAATGTCGTAGAAGCGGTTAATGAGGTTCGTGATCGTCGTCTTTCCCGCGCCGGTGGCGCCGACAAAGGCAACCTTCTGCCCCGGCTCCGCGTACAGCGTGATGTCATGCAGAACCGTTTTTTCGGGCACATATCCGAAATCCACGTCGAACATGCGTACGTCGCCGCAAAGCGGCGTATAGGTCACGGAGCCGTCCGCCGTGTGGGGATGCCGCCAAGCCCACATGCCGGTCCGCTCGGCGGATTCCTTGATATTGCCGTTTTCATCATAAGCGGCATTGACAAGCGTGACGTAGCCCTCGTCCGTCTCCGGTACCTCATCCATCAGCGTAAAGATCCTCGAGGCGCCCGCCATCGCCATCGCGATCGAATTGACGTGCTGGGAGGCTTGGTTGACGTTCATGGCGAACTGCCGCGTCATATTGATGAACGGCACAACGATCGCAACGCCGAACGCCATGCCTGAGAGCGAAAGATTCTGTACGTTTCCGCCGACAATGAGCGCACCGCCGATAAAGACGACAAGCACATACAGGATATTGCCGATATTGCCGAGGATCGGCATCAGGATATTGGCGAATTTATGCGCTTCTCTCGTGTCGTGGAAAAGCCGCTCGTTGATCGCGTCGAAATCCCTTTTGCAGGCTTCCTCATGGCAGAAGACCTTGACGACCTTCTGTCCGTTCATCATTTCCTCGATATAGCCCTCTTCTTCGCCGAGAGAACGCTGCTGCTTGACAAAGTGCTTGGCGCTTCTGCCGCCGACGGTCTTTGTCACAATGATCATCGCCGCAGCGCCGACCAGCACGACAAGCGTCAGCCACACGCTGAAATACAGCATGATGCCGAGCAGCACCAGCACGATAAGACCGGACGAAATCAGGCTCGGGATGCTCTCCGAAATCAGCTGACGCAGCGTCTCGGTATCGTTGGTATAATAGCTCATGATATCGCCGTGCGGATGCGTATCGAAATATTTGATGGGAAGCTTCTGCATATTGGCAAACAAGGTGTTTCGGATATTTTTGAGCGTGCCCTGCGTCACATAGGTCATTAGTCTCGTATAAGTAAAATTGCAGATAAGACCGGCAAGATAAATGCAGGCCAAAAACAGGACGGCCTTTGTCACCTTCGGCATAAGCACCGCAAGCGCGGCGTCTTTTCCGCTTTCCGCATAAATCTCAAGCCCCTCGTTGATATAGGTGATAAACTGATTGATAAAGAGCGAGCTTATCGAGCTTGTGACGGCACTTATCACAAGGCAGATCAAAACAACGGCAAGATACGCCTTGTAGTATTTCATCATGAATTTTAAAATCCGGCGCAGGATCCCTTTCTTCGCCGGCCGCGGCACATTGGCATCTTTATTTTTCATCGCCGTCACCTCCCGCTCTGTTTTGAGATTCGTATACCTCGCGGTAGATCGCGTTGGTCGCAAGCAGCTCCTCATGCGTTCCGACGGCGTCGATACGCCCGCCGTCCATTACGATAATGCGGTCGGCATCCTCGACCGAGGAAATCCGCTGCGCGATGATAAGCTTCGTCGTACCCGGGATCTCATCCCGGAACGCCTTTCGGATCATCGCGTCCGTTTTGGTATCGACGGCGGAGGTCGAGTCGTCGAGGATCAGGATCTTCGGCTTTTTGAGCAGCGCGCGCGCAATACAGAGCCGCTGCTTCTGGCCGCCGGATACGTTTGTGCCGCCGCGTTCTATGTAGGTATCGTAGCCGTCCGGCAGCCCCGTGATGAACTCGTCCGCGCAGGCGAGCTTGCAAATGCGGACCAGCTCCTCGTCGGAGGCGTCCGCATCGCCCCAGCGGAGATTTTCCTTGATCGTACCGGAAAACAGCACGTTCTTTTGGAGCACCATCGATACGCTGTTCCGCAGCGCCTCGATGTCGTAGTCACGCACGTCCACCCCGCCGACTTTCACCGTGCCCTGCGTCACATCGTAAAGACGCGGAATGAGCTGCACAAGCGAGGTCTTGGAGCTTCCCGTACCGCCGATGATCCCGATGGTTTCCCCGGAGCGGATATGAAGGTCGATCTCCGAAAGGGCGTTCTTCTCCGCCGCTGCGGAATACTTGAAGCTGACATTTTCAAAATCCACGCTGCCGTCCGGCACCTCGAACACGGGGGACGCGGAATCGGTGATCGTGCTTTTCTCGCTTAGCACCTCCGTGATTCTCGCAGCGGATTCCGCCGCCATGGTGACCATGACAAAGATCTGCGACAGCATCATCATGCTGGAAAGCATTTGGACGCCGTACACGAGCAGCATGGAATAATTTCCGATCCCAAGCGCCTCGCCGCCCGTCGAAACGATCAGTCTCGTGCCGAACAGACTGACAAGCAGCATACCCATGTTGAAGGCGATCTGCATCAAGGGATTGTTGAGCACAAGGATCTTCTCCGCGCTTCGGAAGCCGCGCTCCACCTCGCCCGACGCCTTTTTGAACTTCTCGGTCTCATAATCCTCGCGCACGAACGATTTCACGACGCGGATCCCCTCGATGTTCTCCTGGACGGATTCGTTGAGGTCATCATATTTATGAAAGACCTTTTTGAAGATCGGCATGACCTTACGGATGATCGCAAAAAGCCCGAGAGCAAGCAGCGGCACGATCCCCACGTAGATGAAAGCCATGGGGCCGCTCATGACAAACGCCATCGTCAGCGCAAAAATGAGCATCAGCGGCGCCCTCACGGCGATTCGAATGATCATCATGAACGCCTGCTGGACGTTGGTCACGTCCGTCGTCAATCTTGTCACAAGGCTTGAGGTCGAAAATTTGTCGATATTGGAAAATGAAAAATCCTGTACCTTATAGTACAGATCGCGGCGCAGGTTTTTGGCAAAGCCGGCCGTCGCCGTGGCACAGAAATGTCCCGACAGCGCGCCGCAGATAAGCGATGCGAATGCCAGCGCAATCAGGATACATCCGAATTTTAAAATCGTATCCATATCGCAGTCATCCTGGATATTGTTGACGAGCTTCGCCGTAATAAACGGAATGATGCACTCGATAATGACCTCGAACGATACGAATACCGGCGTCAAAACGGTTTCTCTCGTATAACCCTTGACGCATTTTGCAAGTCGTTTTAACATAATTTACCCGTCACGTCCCGCTACAGACCGCGCGGACGTTCCTTTCCCCCGAGAATTTACCCTCATACGGGACACCTAACCGTTTTTGTTCCGTTTACCGTCCTCAAGGTTGCGGCGCAGTCTTTCGAGCAGGGAAAAAAGCAACTCTATTTCCTCCGCCGAAAGACCGCGGGTGAGCTTTTTTTCGGCATCTGTGCCCGCGCTTTCCATCGTAGCGTGGATCTCCCAGCCCTTCTCCGTCAGGATCAGCTTTTTGAGTCTCGCGTCGTATTCCACCGGGACCCGAATGAGAAAGCCTTTTTTCTCCATGCGCATGATGATGTTCGACATCGTAGAGCGGCGCACGGAAAATTTCCTTTCAAGATCGCGCTGGAATACATCACGGTCTGCATTCTCCGCAAGATATGCTATGACAAAGCCATTGGTTCCGGTCGCGTTTGCAACGTACTTTCCGCCCCTGGAACTCCCGATTTCCCTTTTGAGCAAATTGGATAAGGTTTTGATCTCAAAGCCAAGCCTGCGATCTTCCTCCATTATCAAATCTTCCCTTCCTCGATTGGCATGAACAAAA
>URZF01000147.1 GCA_900552255.1 uncultured Eubacteriales bacterium
GCTCCTCCGGCGCGGCACGCAGCGATGTGGCCCGCCTGAAAGGTGCCCGCTTCGTCACACTGGAAGAGGGCGATCAGCAAGCAGGCCTGTTCTATTTTTATCATACCCGATGTTACGGTATTTGTACAGCTCCTGTTAAGAAAGGAAAATTCAACTTTCGGTTAAAAAAATATCTTATAAAGAAAAATCGCATATGCCTTTTGTCTTGTCGTTTGTGCCCTTTCCGCATACAATGAAGTGAGCGAATCATCGCCGGCGGATGTACATACCTTATGATATCCGCTGTGAAAAAGAGAAAGGAAGGAAATCATACCTTGAAAAAAATTGAAAAATTTGCCGTCATCGGCGGAGATATGCGGCAGCTTGTGGCGGCGCGGGAGCTTTCGGCGCATGGGATTCACACCGTGATCTACGGCTTCGATATATATGATGGGAACTATGGCAGCATCACAAAATGCGCCTCGCTTTCGGAGGCCCTTCATGGCGCGGACTGCGTGCTTCTCCCGCTTCCATACAGCTATGACGGGGTCAGGCTCAACTGCCCGCTGACGGGAGAGGAGCTTCGTGTCATGGACATCCTGTCGCAGGCGGACGCGAACGCCGTCATCTTCACCGGAAAAGCCCCGGCCGTGACGGACGGACGCATCGTGGATTATTATGCGAGAGAGGAATTTTCCGTGCTCAACGCCATTCCGACGGCGGAGGGCGCGCTTTCGATCGCCATGACGGAGCTGCCGATCACCGTGCATGGGATGCGCGTGGGCGTTTCCGGCTTCGGCCGGATCGGCAAGACCGTATCCGCGCTGTTCCGTGCGGCGGGAGCCGACGTGACGGTGTTCGCACGCAGCTTCGAGGCGCTCGCGTGGGCGCAGACCTACGGATGCCGTCCGGAGCGGTTTGACAGACTGCGTGAGACGGCGCATACCTTCGACTGCATCATCAATACGGTGCCGGCGCTTGTCATCGACGCCGCGATTCTCGGAAAAATGCGGCAGGACACGCTGATCATCGATCTTGCCTCCAAGCCGGGCGGCGTCGATTTCGCCGCGGCGGAGCGTCTTAACATCCGCGCTTTGCCGGCGCTTTCCCTGCCGGGAAAATCGTCTCCGGACACGGCCGGAAAAATCATATCTGAGACAATACTGAATATACTGTGTGAAAAAGGAGTTATTTGAAAATGATAGGATATTGCTTCTGCGGATCTTTCTGCACCATTTCCAAATCCATAAAGATCCTGCGCTCGCTCGCGGCGGAGGGGAATCAGATCCTGCCGATCATGAGCGACAGCGTCTATACGACCGATACCCGCTTCGGACGCGCTGCGGATACGATCAAAACCGTCGAGGAGATCTGCGGGTCTCCGATTATCCATACCATCGTCGATGCGGAGCCGATCGGACCGAAGCTCGCGCTCGATATGCTGGTCATCTCGCCGTGTACCGGCAATACGCTCGCCAAGCTCGCCGCCGGCATTACGGATACGCCGGTCACGATGGCGGCCAAGGCGCAGCTTCGCCGCGACCGTCCCGTCGTCATCGCGCTCGCCACGAACGACGGACTTTCGGCAAATCTCAAAAACATAGGACTTATGATGTCCCGCAAAAACGTGTTTTTTGTGCCGATGGCGCAAGATGATCCCGAAAACAAGCCGTATTCGCTCGTATGCGATTTCGACATGCTGAAAAGCACGATGGTTTCGGCGTTCGCCGGCAGACAGATCATGCCGGTTTTCTGACGAACAGAACGAAAAATCCGCCGTTTTCAAGCGGCGGATTTTTGTATGCTGTGATTGCGGTTTTACCAAATCATCCATGCTGCACCGTACCATGTTTGCTTTGAGGAAGCTGTCAAACGGGAGACACGGATGGTATATGTGCCGGCTGTGGGCGCGGTAAACTCTACGATTTCCACGTTATTGAAAGTGGTGTTTGAAACCGCAATCTGTGTGACGCCGTCGGGGGCATATATTTCGAGATCGAGATCGATAAAATTACCGGCTGTTGCTTCCGACTGTGTATGATCGGAGGGGTTGGTCAATGTTATAGGCTGTAAAAAGGCAAGCGACACTCTCGCTTTTTTGCCTGCGGCTGGAATGGAAAGAGAACTGGACTTTGAGAGCACCGTGGGATTTAACATGGCATTGCAATAATCCCCGTTTACAGCGCATTCCACAGCGGCATAGGCGTCAATGAGTCCCGCACCGATTTGCATATAGCTGCTATTGGCAAGAGTGGCGTTTACGGCTCGTTGAGAAGTGACATACCGCAAGTGGGAATCCTTGTTTGTCGTGGCGGTAACAATGGATTTTTGCACCTCGGGCAAAATCAAAAGATTTGGCTGCGCTTCACAAAGCAGCGCCAAGATTCCGGCGGCACGGGGAGAAGCTTCGCTTGTGCCGTCTCGTCCCGGAGCGCCGATATCGGGTTTGGAACACAATGTATCGCCATTATAGTAGCGGGAGAAAAATTCCACTTCATCATCCGATAATGTTAATGTCGATTTGTCGTTTATAGAACCGACAGTTAAGCTGTTATATCCCATGTTTCCTTCTGAAATTCCGGTATTGCCGCCGTTTATTTCGTCGTTTCCGGCTGCGATGACGACACTTACATAATGGATGTATGCAACATGGTCCATGTACATAATGGATGTATGCAACATGGTCCATGTATTTTGCGGTATTTCCATATTGATTTCTCGATCCGTCTCCAAGGGACATGCTTATGTTGATGATATCGACATTTTGGTCGAGCAGCCATTCTATATTTTCTCTCATATTGGGACTGCCGGTATTGCCGATAAAATAATAATTGGCGTTCGGTGCGACAGAGGCAAGCGTCTTGGTTGTAGATTCCGCATGTGCGTCAGAGGAATTTCCGAGATAGGCCACCGTGTTGAGAGACGACATGACAGAATCGGAAGGAAGACCGGCGTCGTATATACCGATGTTGACGCCGATTCCGGTATATCCGTATGCACTGCTGTTATGTACCGCGGGCACGTTGACGACCGCATTTGAAATCATGGTTTGGGTGTCGCTCGCTTGGGTTGAGGAAAGCACGAGGTCTTCCGCGATATAGTCGATGCTCTCTACGGATTTTATTTTGGATAATTGCTCGATTTCTGTTTTATTTGCACGGATGATGACCTCGGGTGCATAGCGGCTTACATATATAATATCGGCATTTGTCAGATATTTTTGTATAAATTCGGCGTTTTGCTTTTGATAGATTTGCTTGGCGATATTGCGGCTCGTTTGAATAAACGAATGGACATCCAAAGCCGTTTTTACATCGGACAAATTCAGTTCGGGCGTTCTTGACAGAAAGCCGGAGACTCTCATGGCAAGGCTTTTGACATCGGACGTGTCGACGTCTGCAAACCAAACCGATACCGTGATTTTTTCATCCGAGTTATTTTGCTGCAATATTTCCTGTAACGGTTTTGATAGGATCGTTTTGTCCTCTCGGGCGATTGTGCTTTGATCGGCAAAAAGCGAAATATTTGATGTCAAAAACAGGAGGATCCAAGATAAAAGCAGGGCAGCGATTCGTTTTGTTCTTTTCATGCTTATTGTTCTCTTTTCGATAATTTTTCTTCTATCCAATAGACGATTGGCGACCTGTAAAATGTTTCTCTTGTCTGTTCAATCGTGCTCACATTTCCTAAAATGACGCCATCGTCGTCCGCATAGGCGAGGGAAATGCGGTATTCCGTGTTTCCCGCCATCAGATTTTGGATGGCCTTTGCCGTTCCGGAAACGGCAAAATGAAAGCCGGAGACCGCCTCTGATAATTTGAGCTGCCATGCGGGGTCGTTGATATCGTGAAATTCCTCGAAGCCAAAGGATTTGAAATAGTCAAGCGCATTTTGATATGCCTCTTCATATTCCTGATATCGCCATTCTGCACAGCCTGCCTCATAGCTTCGGGATAGATCATAGTACTGCTCACGCAGCCGGAGATATTCCGGATCGGAGATAATTTCCTCTTTGGTTTTTCCCTCGTTTTTCAGGCGATATCCGTATTCGGAAACTACGTCATATGCAGCCTTTCTTTCATTCATCCATTGTTCTAAGGTTTTTCCGTTATAGAAAACCTTTTGGGCATATAAAATGGGTATTTCATTTATGCGAGGAGGATCAAAAAATATCGGATGTTCCATATGCAGACGGTGAAGGTATGCACGGTATC
>URZF01000148.1 GCA_900552255.1 uncultured Eubacteriales bacterium
CATATAGCAGAAAAAAATGAGCGAGGCGTTGATGAGCACATATACGGCACCGGCAAGGATTTCAAACGCCGTCGCATTGTACGCGGCAGGGTCTGCGCCGAACATCGAAAGGACGCTGGAAAGCGCATGCTCGACAAAAAACAGGATCGCCGTATAGACCATACATCTCACCGATTTTTTCCTCAGACGCTCGATCCCCGTTTCTTCCGTGATCTGATAAAGCGAGCGCAAAAAGCAAAGCGTGAAAATGACAAGGAAAAAGGAATATATATAGGAAATGACCGTCGAAACGGACGCGGGAAGCGAAAAGACGTTCAACGCAGCCAATGCGTCGATCAGAATCACGACGGCCGAAACAGGAATCCCGACAAAAGAAAGCGTCTTTGTCGTGCGGAAGCAGTCACAATGCTCCGACGCGACGGTAAAGCCGCGCGCCATGAGCAAAAAGCCGATCACGTCCGGGGTGATGTCGAGCGGGATACCGAGGAATTCAAGATTCGTCTTCAAAAGCAGCATATAGCCGAGAAACATCCACCCAAAACCCATTTCCGAAGCTCCCTTCGCCGGCCTTGGCCGGCTATCTTTTTTCTTATGATCCTTCGTGCGCGTCCGCGCCGCCGCCCGGTTTTCCGCAGCATTGCTTGTATTTCTTACCGCTTCCGCAGGGGCACGGATCGTTGCGTCCGACCCGCTCCGAAGCCCGTCTCACCACGGGACGCGGCTTTGCCTTTTCTCCGCCGACCGCGGCAAGCTCCGCGGATTTCTGTTTTGCCACTTCTTTGCGGCGCAGCTCCTCCGCAGGCTTGGCAAACAGGACCATGCGCACGGTATCCGTGCGGATCTTATCGATCATATCGTCAAACATTTCGCCGGAGGAAATCCGATATTCCGTCAGCGGATTGCGCTGCGCGAAGCTGTTCAGTCCCACGCCGTCTCGCAGATCGTCCATCGCGTCGAGATGCGTCATCCAATTCGTATCGACGGCGCGCAGCAGCGCGACTCGCTCGAGCTCGCGCATCCGCTCCCCGAACACCGCCTCCTGCCTTCCATAAAGCGAATGAACGCGGTCGAGAAGCGTACTCTCAAGCTCTTCTCTCGTGATGCCGTCGCGGAAATCGTCCGGCGTCGTGATCCAAAGTAACATCTCCTTTGCCGCCATGACGTCGAAGCCGCCCTCACTCATGCAGGAGTCGAGCTTTTCCGTGACCGATTTTTCCAGCATGGACTGGATTTTTCCGCTGATATCCTCGCCGTCGAGCACCTCACGGCGCTGCTTATAAATGACGTTTCTCTGCTGATTCATCACGTCGTCGTATTCAAGCACGGTCTTGCGGCGGCTGAAGTTTTCACCCTCCAAACGCTTTTGGGCGTTTTCAATAGAGCCCGAAAGGATCTTCGCATCGATCGGCTGATCCTCGTCGAGACCCAAGCGGTCGATGATTCCAAGGATCCGCTCGCTTCCGAACAGGCGCATGAGGTCGTCCTCCAGCGAAAGGTAGAATCGGCTCTCCCCGGGATCGCCCTGACGTCCCGAACGGCCGCGGAGCTGATTGTCGATACGCCGGCTCTCGTGGCGTTCCGTCCCGAGAATAAAGAGTCCGCCCGCCGCACGGACGCGGGCCGCCTCCGGCGCGATCTGCTCCTTATATTTCTCAAGCCGCTCGCGGAACAGCGCGCGCGCCGCGGCGCAGCGCTCGTCGATCTCGTCCGACATCCCCGTCGCCGCCGCGATTTCCTCTTCGCTGTACCCGTTCTTTTTCAGATCGATCTTGGCGAGGAACTCCGCGTTTCCGCCGAGCATGATATCCGTACCGCGCCCCGCCATGTTCGTCGAAATGGTGACGGCGCCGAATTTGCCCGCCTGCGCCACGATTTCCGCTTCGCGCTCATGCTGCTTGGCGTTGAGCACATTGTGCGGGATTCCCTGTTTTTTCAGCAAAGAGGAAAGATATTCGGATTTGTCGACGGAAATCGTGCCGACCAGCACCGGCTGTCCTTTTTGATGGCATTCCTCGATCTGCGCGAGGATGGCACGGTACTTCCCCGCCTGATTTTTATAAACGACGTCATGCCGGTCAAGCCGGATCATCGGCTTGTTGGTGGGCACCTCGATGACGTCGAGCCCGTATATCTCGCGGAACTCATCCTCCTCCGTCAGAGCGGTCCCCGTCATGCCGGAAAGCTTGGTGTAAAGCCTGAAAAAGTTTTGGAACGTGATGGTCGCGAGCGTCTGGTTTTCATTCTGAATCTTGACGTTCTCCTTCGCCTCGATCGCCTGATGCAAACCGTCCGAGAAGCGGCGGCCGGGCATAATACGTCCCGTGAAGGCATCGACGATAAGCACCTTGCTGTCGGTGGTGACGACATAATCCACGTCCCGCTTCATGACGCCATGCGCATGGAGCGCCTGCATGATATGATGGTTGACCGTGACGTTCTCCGGATCGGAAAGGTTCTCCAGCCCGAAAAATTCCTCCGCCTTTTCCACGCCGTGGCGCGTCAGCACCGTGCGTTTCGCCTTTTCATCGACGATATAATCCTCTGCAACGTCCTCATTGTCGGATTTCGTATCCATTTCCTTGACTTTCAGCGCGCGCAGCGTGCGGACAAAGCTCTCCGCCTTCTGATACAGCTCGTTCGACTGAGCGCCGCGCCCGGATATGATCAGCGGCGTGCGCGCCTCGTCGATGAGAATGGAGTCGACCTCGTCCACGATGGCGAAATGATAGCCTCGCTGCGTCAGCTCCTCCTTGTAAGTCACCATGTTGTCGCGCAGATAATCGAAGCCGATCTCGTTATTGGTTCCGTAGGTGATGTCCGCCGCATAGGCCGCACGCTTTTCCGCTGAGGTCTGGCCGTGGACGATCAGTCCCGTTTTCAGTCCGAGAAAGCCGTATACCTTGCCCATTTCCTCGCTGTCGCGGCGGGCGAGGTAGTCGTTGACCGTGACGATATGGACGCCCTTCCCTGAAAGCGCGTTGAGATACGCCGGCATGGTCGCGACAAGCGTCTTTCCCTCGCCGGTCTTCATTTCGGCGATGCGTCCCTGATGGAGGATGATGCCGCCGAGCAGCTGCACACGGAACGGACGCTTGCCGAGCACGCGGTCTGCCGTCTCACGCACGGCGGCAAAGGCGTCCGGCAGGATGTCGTCGAGCGTCTCCCCCGCGGCGAGCCGTCCCCGAAGCGTTTCCGTAACGGCACGCAGCTCCCCGTCGCTCATCGCGCCGTAGGTCTCTGCGAGCGCTTCGATTCTATCCACCGTCGGAATGATTTTTTTGATTTGTCTTTCGCTGTATGTGCCGAAGATTTTATCTGCAAGTGACATGATTCTATTGCTTCCTTTCCGCAAGCTTTGCAAATTTATGGTTCCGTTTCATAAAGCGGCGTTTTCCGAATGAAAATTCACTTGATATCTGATAATATATCAGAGTGATTATATCATAAACGCGATAAAATTACTATATAAATTTGTAAACAAATTCCGATTTGCGGCAAAATTCCGAGGGAAATCGGTCTGTTCCCGATCCGTATTTTTCATACATTTGTATTATATATTTTTATACAATTCAATAAATTATTGGATCCCGGCGCGTGCGGCAAGAATTTCTCCATCGGTTTTCATTCCCTCAAAGCGGTTTTGACGCAGGACCTCATAAACGGCGATCGCCGCGCTGTTGGAGAGATTCAGGCTCCTCTTATCGGAGAGCATCGGAATCCGCACGCTGCGGTCAAAATGCGCCGCGGTAAGCTCCTCCGGCAGTCCCTTGGTTTCCTTGCCGAACACAAGATAAATGTCCCGCACGCCGATCTCCATCTCGGTATAGACGCGGCTCGCCTTTGTCGTGAAAAACCAAAGCTCGTCGTCCTCGTGCTGCCGCATGAAATCCGCAAGCGAATCGTAAAAATAAATTTCAAGCGTATCCCAGTAGTCGAGTCCCGCGCGTTTGAGCTTGCGGTCGTCGATCTCAAACCCCAGCGGGCGGACAAGATGGAGCGCCGCGCCCGTCGCGGAGCAGGTCCTCGCGATATTCCCCGTATTCTGCGGGATTTCCGGCTCGACAAGCACAACATGAATCTTTGCCATAAAATTCTCCCTTATATTCATGCTCATAGTAAACGGCTTTTGCCGGAATACCGGCGCCGTATGAAAGCATTATACCGCTTTTTA
>URZF01000149.1 GCA_900552255.1 uncultured Eubacteriales bacterium
GCTGGCCCGGGCCGAAGCCGAAGCCAACGCCGCCGTGCGGGCCGACACCCCCGTGCACTGCTACATCCCCGACGCCGCCACCCTGGCCGCCACCGAGTACCGCAGCAAAAAGGAGCTGGACGGCCCCGTGCGGCTGGTGGAAGCCGGCGGCGACTGCTGCGCCTGCTGCGGCACCCATCTGGCCCGCACCGGCGAGGTGGACCCCGAGAAGAAGGCCGCTCTGGAGCGGGCGAGGGACATCGCCATCGTCCGTCACAAGGAGCTGACCGACGTGCTGGAGCAGGAGATCCACTATGAGGTGGTGCCCATCCGGAAGCTGGTCTCCATCCAGCTGGAATGCGGCCTGCTGGTGAGCAAGTACATCCACGATCACAACATCAAGGCGAAGTAAAGGCAGGGAACGAGTATGAATCAACTGGAATGCCTGCTGCGCGCAGGCACGGCCCGCAGCCCCGTCTGGGTGGGCGGGGAGCGCGTCGCCTTTATCCAGAACGGCGACGAGGGCCCCCGGGTCTGGGAGCTGGACCTGAAAACCGGCGAGGCCACCCAGCGGACCTTCGGCAATGAGCGCATCTGGTCCATCCACGGCGACGCCCGCACTGGCGATATCCTCTTCTGCATGGACCGGGGCGGCAACGAGCACGAGCAGGTCTACCTGCTGGAGCACGGCAGCCGGGAACCGCGGGACCTGACGGGCCGCCCCGACGCCCGCCACTTCCTCGGCGGCCGCACGCCGGACGGAAACCTTCATCATGCCTTCTCCTTTCACCGCATTTTTCATGAATCATATTTCACATTCATTGTAATAGCATTCGGAGAAAAAGTCAATAAAAACAGCTTTGTTTGGGGGAAACAAAGCTGTTTTTGGGCGTTATTTATGGGTATACAGCTGTCTGTACGGATTTTTGCTGTCCGGCGTCATCACATAAAACCTGTGGGAAAGGATCTCCTCCCTATCCGCACCGAATGCCTTGCAGTATGGCTCCACGTATGCGGAAAGCTCCGCCTTATCCGCCGCCGTCGCCTCCGCCACGGAAATGTTCGGGGGCGGTCCCACCGGTCTCGTATCGCTGCGCACGAAGATTTTCCCGCCGTGCATGCCGTTTCCGCAAAAATTGCAGACAAAATTCTCCGCGCCGCCGAATCGTTGGAGCACGACGATCACGCCGCCCGCCTGATATTCGCCGAGAAAGCTGCCCGGACGTCCGCCGATGACGAGCAGAGGCTGCTTTTCCCGGTACGATTTCATATGGATGCCCGCCCGATACCCGGCGTCGCGCTCCACGAGGATCATGCCGCCGCGCATGGAATAGCCCACGGCATCCCCCACCGAGCCGTGAATGACGATGGAGCCGTCGTCCATCGTGTCGCCGACCGCATCCTGCGCGTTCCCCATCACCGTGACGGCACAGCCGTCCATATAAGCGCCGAGCGCATTGCCCGGCGTTCCGTTTATCACGATGCTTTTTCCGGAAAGCCCGCATCCGATATACCGCTGTCCGAGACATTCGTCGACGATGATTTCCTGATCAGGAGAGCTGCGTATCCTCTCGCACAGCGTCCGGTAATCCGTTTGACCGGCAATGATTCTCATAATATGGCTCCTTTCATCTTATCGGTATGATATCATTCGCCCGCATGCTTGATGCCGAGGATCGCAAGCTCGCGGTCGCAAAGTCCGACGCCGCGGAGCATCAGACGGTTGCCGCGAAGCGCCTCGATCGAATTGATGCCCATTCCGCCCATCATTTCCTTGATTTCATGCTTCCACGCGGTGACAAGATTCACAAGCCTGCGGCAGCCCTCGTCGGGATCGAGCCTTGCGACAAGCTCCGGACGCTGCGTCGCAATGCCCCAGTTGCATTTTCCGCTGTGACAGCTCGCGCAGAGATGGCAGCCGAGCGCAAGCAGCGCCGCCGTCCCGATATATACCGCGTCGGCGCCAAGCGCCACCGCCTTGATGACGTCCGCGCTCGAACGGATGCTTCCTCCCGCGATGACGGACACCCGCGAGCGGATCCCCTCCTCGCGCAGTCTCGTGTCCACGCTCGCAAGCGCCAGCTCGACCGGGATCCCCACGTTGTCGCGGATCTGCGCGGGCGCGGCGCCCGTTCCGCCGCGATATCCGTCGATGGCGATGATGTCCGCGCCGCTGCGCGCGATGCCGCTCGCGATCGCCGCGATATTGTGAACGGCCGCCACCTTGACGATGACAGGCTTCTTATATTCCGTCGCCTCTTTAAGCGAATACACCAGCTGGCGCAAGTCCTCAATCGAATAGATGTCATGGTGCGGCGCCGGAGAGATCGCGTCCGTGCCCTCCGGAATCATACGCGTGCGCGAAACGTCCGCCGTAATCTTGGCGCCGGGCAGATGACCGCCGATTCCGGGCTTCGCACCCTGTCCGATCTTGATCTCAATGGCGGCCGCCGCGTCGAGATAAGACTTATGTACGCCGAATCGTCCCGAAGCCACCTGAACAATCGTATTTTTCCCGTAACGGTAAAAGTCCTCGTGCAGGCCGCCCTCGCCGGTGTTGTAATAAATGCCGAGCGCCTCCGCCGCGCGGGCGAGGCTTGCGTGCGCGTTATAGCTGATCGAGCCGTACGACATGGCGGAAAACAGGATCGGCAGATCCAGATCGAGCTGGGGCGGCAGATTGTCGACGAGCCTCCCGTCGGAATCCCGCTCGATGCCGGCGGGCTTCGCGCCGAGGAACGTCCGCGTTTCCATCGGCTCCCGCAGGGGGTCGATGGAGGGATTGGTCACCTGCGACGCGCCGATCAGGATCCTATCCCAATAGACCGGAATCCCGCCCGGCGCTCCCATGGACGACAGAAGCACGCCGCCGCTCCCCGCCTGACGATACACGTCGGTGATCGTCTCCGGCTTCCAGTTCGCATTTTCCCGGAATACATGCCCGCTCTTAACAATTTTTAAGGCGCCCGTGGGACAGAAGGAGACGCAGCGGTGACATGCCACGCAGCGGGCGTCGTCGGACAGCATGACGCCGTTTTCACAGCGGTGCACGCCGTTTGAGCACTGTGACACGCAAAGCCGGCAGACCGTGCATTTCCGTTCATTGCGGACCACTTCATATTCGGGATAAAGAAAATCAATCGACATCATGTACTCCCTTCCGGCGCGGGCGTCATACCCGCGCGTCCTCCCGCAATGTGACGATCACGGGCTCGCCCCCGCGGGGGGCATAGATCCTATCCGGCTCCGGCTCCAAAATCCGGATCGCGCATTCCTCGCTTGCGACATAAAAGCGGTCGCTCTTTTCCGCAACCACCATGGAGCGCAGCTTCAATCGGTCGTTCAGCGCCATGATCCCACCCTCAAAGCCGAGCAGAATCGAAAAAGGGCCGTTGATGAGAAGCGGCGCATAGAGACTGCGCAGATACGTCAGCTTTTTCCGCGTCTGCTCGTCGCGCCGCTCGATGGTCTCCCAAAAGGACGCCGCGATGACGCTCGCCGCTTCCTCGAGAGAAAGCCCCTGCCTGCGGTTCAGATAATCGATGATATAGGTGATGACCTCCGTATCGGTCAGAAGATTGCATTTGTAGCCGAACATCTCGATATAGCGGCGGTTCGCGTCATAGGAGGAGATCTCGCCGTTGTGGACGACGGAATAATCCAGCAGCGCAAACGGATGCGCGCCGCCCCACCAGCCGGGCGTATTCGTGGGATACCGGCCGTGCGCCGTCCAAGAATAGCCCTCGTATTCGTCGAGCCGGTAAAACGCACCGACATCCTCCGGAAAGCCGACCGCCTTGAACACCCCCATGTTCTTTCCGCTCGAAAAGATATGCGCCCCGCTTATTTCATTGTTGACGCGGATGACAAACCGCGTGACATATTCCTTTTCATCGAGGCCGCTCGCGTCGAGCCTTGTTTTCAAGGGTGTCACGAAATACCGCCAGATGAGCGGCCGGTCTGTGATATTCGGATGATTTCTCACCGGAATCTTGGACAGATTGACGATGTCGAAAAATCGCTCAAGCTCCTCTTCACATGCGGATTTCGCTCTCGTACCGTTATAAAACACATGAAACGCGTACAAATCCTTATACTGCGGATAGATTCCGTAGCCGGCAAAGCCGCCGCCGAGCCCGTTTGAGCGGTCGTGCATGACGGAAATGGAGCGGATGATCTC
>URZF01000150.1 GCA_900552255.1 uncultured Eubacteriales bacterium
AAGCCTCGGCGGAAAAAACAATTTTGTAGCGGTGGACTGGGTTTTGTCGTTTGCCTGCTTTGCGCTTGTGCTCGACCGGATGCTTTTGGCGGTGAAGGCTCTCTTGAAATTTGAATTCGATCCGGATTCCATTACGCTTGTCGCATTTGTGCTGTCTTTCGTGACGACGCTTGTCACGGCTTTTGCGGCGCCGTCCTATGAAATTCCGAGGATGTACAATTTCGCGTTCGCCGTATGCGTATTTCTGAATACGGTCTGCATCTTTATTTCTCTGCGCCGCGACGTTTATTCGTTTAAGATTGTGTCCTCCGGCAAGGTCAAAAAGGTGATCGTGCGCACCGGCGTTTCGGAGAATGTCAGGACGCCGGAGGAGACGGAGTTTTCGGAATATCTCGGAGACGGCGCGGATGTGGCCGTCATCAAAAAGACGGATTTCGTGTCGGATTTCTTTGCGAGAAGAAAGGAGAGACCGAAATCGACGGCCATCCTGAAATTCTTTTTGCCGGTTTGTCTTGGCGTTGCCGTTATCTTCTTTTTCCTTGCGAAATTTGCGATGGATCAGACGGTGGCGGAAAGCTTTGGCACGGCATATGCGACGTTTTTGATGACGGCGCCGTTTGCAGCTTTCTTTTCCTATGCGTACCCGATTTATCTGGCTTCCCGCCGTGCCTATACTTATAATTCCGCGATCGTGGGCGACAAGACGCCGGAGGAATATGAGAATACCGCCGTCGTCGCATTTCGTGACGAGGATGCTTTCCCGGCCGGAAAAATCAAGGTCAGAGGCATCAAGATTTTTGCCGACAGAAACATCGAAAATGTCGTTTATTACGCTTCCAGCGTATTTTCCAAGCTCGGCGGACCGCTTTCCTCGGTATTCAAGCAGGCGACGCTCAATTCCGTCAATTCCGAGGATGTCGAGATCCGCGAAATCGCGAACGAGGGCGTCTGCGCGATGGTAGACGGGAAAAACATTGTGATCGGACGTCCGACCTACATGGAAAATCAGTGCTTTGAAACGATGCCGGAGCAGGGCGATGAGGAATACGAGGGACAGTCGAACAAGCGGATCCTTTATCTCGCCTGCGAACAGATCATCATTGCGAAATTCTATATTCAGTACAATACCACCTCAGATTTTATATATATCGTGCGCCATTTGGCCGACATGGGCATATGCGTTTCGATCCGCACGGCAGACCCCTGCATTGACGACGGCATCTTGTATGACAATAAAATGAACCCGGAAAAATATCCGGTCAAAATCATCAAAGGGCTGACGGCAGAGGAAAAATCAGCAGCTATTTCCGCAGAAAACGGCGGGGTGATTTCGGTCGGCTCCGTTAAGGACACCGTCAAGACCATGATGCTTTGCGACAAGCTCGGAAATGTCGGGAAGACCAATCTCGTGTTGAAGATCGTCGCCTCCGTGCTCGGTGTCGCGGTGATGGCCTTGGTGCTCTTTACCGGCGCCATGTCCGGTATGCTCTCCCTATATCCGGCGCTGTATCAATGCTTTTGGCTGATTCCAATGATTTGTGTATCCAAAATTTATATATGAAGAAAACGGCTGCAAAAGGCAGCCGTTTTCTTTTTACGGCCGTAGCTTTCTCGCGCTGCGCCGGCGGTTTTCTTTCTGTAATACCGGGGTTTTTGGCTTATGGACGGCAAAAAATAGTTGATTCTTTTGTTGAACCTCTTGACAAAGTGAAAACATTGTGCTATCATTTTAACAAGCTAAAACAAAAAACTTTTAAAGGAGATCACAACATGAAAAAATTGCTTGCACTTATGCTATCCGCTCTGCTTTTGGCCTCGCTTTTTGTCTCATGCGGGGAACAGAAAAAGATGGTCGTTGTCGGCTATACGGTCTATAAGCCGATGAATTATTTAGACGAGAGCGGGAAGCTTATCGGCTTTGATACGGAGCTGGCCGAGGCGGTATTTGATAAGCTCGGTTATACGGTGACGTTTAAGGAAATCAACTGGAATCAGAAATATCTTGAGCTCGAGGCGGGCACTGTCGATTGTCTGTGGAACGGCTTTACCGCGAATACGGCGGATGACGACGGTATCGCAAGAAGCGAAAAGGTCGATTTTTCCTATAATTATATGCTCAATAAACAGGTCGTCGTCACGACGAAGGCTTTGGCCGATACCGTTACCGGATTGGATTCCTTTGCCGGAAAGGTCGGGAGCGCCGAGAAAGGCTCCGCCGGATATTCTTATTTGGATAATTTGACGGACTGCGTCAAAAAGGATGCCGAATCACAGGTCACGGCGCTGCAGGAGCTCACGCTCGGTACGGCTGATTTTGTCGTCTTGGACGAACAGCTGGCGAAAGCGTATGTCGGTACGGGAGACTATGCCGACCTTGCCATTTGTGAGAGTGTTTCGAGCGATCCGGAATATTATGCCATCGGCTTCAAAAAGGGAAGCGCACTTACCTCCGAGGTCAACCGTGTGCTCGAGGAGCTTGCTGCGGATGGTACGATTGCAAAACTCGCTGAAAAATATGGCGTATCCAATACGGCCATCACGGATTTTTCCGATCAGAAATGATTCTATCGGGAAAAGATAAGTTTACATAATGGAGAATTTACATGACCTTTTGGCAAATCACGCTTGATCTTCTGCATGGCTTCGGACTCACTTGTCTGCTTTTTCTGCTGACGCTGATATTCGCCTTGCCGCTTGGACTCGGGCTTTCTTTCTGCACGATGAGCAAGTGGAAGCCGATAAAAGTGGTGAGCCGGATTTTCGTGTGGGTGATCCGTGGAATCCCGCTGATGCTGTTTATTTGTATGATCTATTATCTGCCGGGGCTTCTCGGCACCGGAAGCGTGAATGTGTTTGACGGGCTCGACCGTTATTTTACGCAGCTCACGGGCAGCAGCCAGCTTTTGTATTACGGCAGCTTCTGCGCGGTGCTGATCGCGTTTGTCGTCAACTATGCCTGTTATTTTTCGGAGATTTTTCGAGGCGGGATCGAGAGTATCCCGCATGGTCAGTATGAAGCGGGACAGGTTCTCGGTATGACGAGAGGACAGATTTTCCGCAAGGTTATTTTGAAGCAGGTGGTCAAGCGCATCCTTCCGCCGATGTCCAATGAGGTCATCACGCTGGTGAAGGACACCTCGCTTGCCAATGTCATCGCCATTCCGGAGATCATCAAACGCGCGAAGGATATGGCGGCGACGCAGGCCCTTACGTGGCCATTGTTTTATACGGGTGTATTTTATCTGCTTTTCGTCGGTGCGCTGACGCTTCTTTTCGGATATGCCGAAAAAAGGCTTTCCTATTTTAAGGCATGAGGAGGAGAACGCTATGTTTTTGGAAGTCAGAGGCTTGACCAAAAGCTTCGATGGGACAGCGGTATTGAAGGGAATTGATTTTACGCTTGGACAAGGACAGGTGCTGTCGATCATCGGCTCTTCCGGAAGCGGAAAGACGACGCTTCTTCGCTGTATCAATTCGCTGGAAACGGCAGACGGCGGCGAAATTTATGTAAATGGAAACCGGATTTTCGGTGCGGGAACGGCGGCAGGCAAAGCCGCGTCGAGGGAAGCTTCGCATTTGAGCTTCGGATTGGTGTTTCAGTCTTTTAATCTGTTTCCCCAGTATACGGCGCTTGAAAATGTGACGCTCGCCCCGAAGCTCCGTTTGCGTGAACATTGTAAGAAGAAAAAGCTCTCCCGTGAGGAACGGGCGGCGCTGTTGTCCGAAGTGGAAGAAAAGGCCACGGCACTTCTCTCCAAGGTCGGACTTGCAGATAAAAGGGACTTTTATCCCTGTCAGCTTTCCGGCGGACAGCAGCAGCGTGTTTCCATTGCGCGGGCATTGGCCTTGAATCCGGATGTTCTCTGCTTCGACGAGCCGACCTCGGCGCTGGACCCGGAGATCACAGGCGAGGTATTGAAGATCATCAAGGAGCTTGCGGCGGAAAATATGACGATGATCATTGTCACGCATGAGATGACGTTTGCCCGTGATGTTTCGGATAAAATCATTTTTATGGATGACGGCGTGATCGCGGCGGAGGCCCCTTCCGACGAGATATTCGGTCAAAGCGGAAACGCAAGATTGCAGACCTTTTTGACTTCGTTTTACA
>URZF01000151.1 GCA_900552255.1 uncultured Eubacteriales bacterium
AAAATCGCCCGCGTGAGCAAGAGTTTAATGTGTGGTGGACTTCGGCGGAGGTGAAGGCGGGTTCAGCTCGCTTTTTTTGTATAGGAAATTGCATAAAATCGCTCGCGTGAGCAAGAGTTTGATGTGTGGCGGACTTCGGCGGAAGTGAAGGCGGGCTCAGCCCGCTTATCTCAGATATCGCTTCTTGGTCGGCGGGATATTCGGCGCCTTGATGCGCTTTCTGTGATGACGGTGGATGAAACGGATCAACCAGATGAGGAGGAGCAGAAGGATGCCCGGCGGAACCAGCAAATCCCACGAGAAGCGGGGGAAGGGGTTTTCGTCCTCGGCGGTATAGGCTTCAATCTGCTCCAGCGTCAGCGGCGCGTTTTCGCGGGCGGCGATGGAGCGCGTGGCGACCAACTCATATTCCGCCGTTCCGTTGTTTTCCGAATAGAAGGTCAGGATGCCCATGACGTCGCCGGCGTTAATCGGCGCACGGAATTCGCGCGTCCACTGAATCGAGGAAACCTGATTGAAATTCTCGCGCAGCAGGTCGATGGTTTCTTTTCTGCCGACGATGGTCATGTTCTTCGTTTCGTCAACGGCACGGATGCCCAGCGTCAATTCGCCGTGCAGGGCGTCGTCGGTCGCAAAGCCCGTGATGTCGATTACGCGTGGATCTTCCGCATAGAGCGATTCCGGACTGATGGACTCAATCTGCGTGTAACCGTATTCAAACAGACGCTTGGTATCCTCATAGCGGCGCGAATCGCCGTCGTAGAGGACGACAGAAATCAGATTGATGCCGTTTTTCGTCGCCGAGCCGATGAAGCAGTAACCTGCCGCGAGGGTATAACCGGTCTTGATGCCGGTTGCATAGCGGTAGTAGGAGGTTTCGTTTTCCGAATTGAGGATGGCAGTGCTGCCGACGATGGTTCGGCGGGGATGAGCGGCGCGTCCGTCCGCGGTCTGCGTGGCGGGCAGCTCATAGGAAGTCTGCGAAACGATCGAGGCAAACTGCGGGTTCTGCATCGCGGCGCGGGCGATGATTGCCAAATCGCGCGCGGTGGTGTAGTGATTGTCGTCATGCACGCCGGACGGATTGGTGAAATGCGTATTCGCCGAGCAGCCGAGCATCTGCGCAGTCTGGTTCATCAGGTCGGCGAAATTCTCAATGCTTCCGGAAAGATATTCCGCAACGGCGTTGGCAGCTTCGTTGCCCGAACGGATGAGCATGACGGAAATCAGGTCCAGCATGGGCACCTGCTCTCCGGCGGACAGGGGAATGGTCTGATACGTCGGCGGAACGAGATCGATGGCGTTTTGCGAAACGGTGACAATATCGTTGTCGAGGTCAGCCATTTGCAGGGCGATGTAGCCGGTGAGAACCTTGGTCGTAGAAGCGGGATACATAATCTCGTCCGCGTTTTTTTTTCGGTTCCGGATGGATTGACGAACGGGTGATCATCTACGATTATGCGGCCATGCAGTCCTGGGAAATCGAAATGCGCCCGTCATACGACTACCAGCTTTCGCTTTCCGGCACCAATCTGATACTCTCCCGCAGGGTGATCATGTCGCCGGAATCACCGGTTCTGGAAACAAAATCGCTCTCGGACAGCGCATGGCTGACGCAGGAAGATGTGATTCGCCTCGCGTCGAGAGGATCCGATCTGGCGTTGGACGATTTCGCCATGTACCCGTTCCAGTACGGTCCCACTTCCGGCGTGGTGTCCCGGTCGTATCCCGTGGAAGGCGGGTACAGCCTCCTTCTGATCACCACTTCAGACGACAAGGGGGTCACCGATCTGATTCTGTCTGACGAAGACAGTTACCTGACGCTTCGTCCGGGGAATGTTTCCGAAAGGCGCATTCGAGCATTTTTCAAGTAAAGATCGTTCCATTCAAAAGAAAACGCCCGAAAATCGTTCTGATAGTGTTCAAAGGGACAAAAGTTGACAGAATGTAGGTGCGGTAAAGGCGGATAGCGGTTGTCATCCGCCTTTACCGCGTTTGTTTTGGTTTGCTCGTTTTGCTTATTGTTGCTTTTGGCTCGTGCCGCTCTTATGCCGGAAGCAGTGTCGGCTGCACAGCGGCATTTGTGAGCTGCGGCTGCTGCCGGTTGGTTTCGGCTGCCGACTCGTCGTGATCCCATTCTCCGATGTCACGGTAAACGATACGGATTTTCTGAGCCGAGTGCCGCGAGTGCTTTACGGCGCGTTCTCCGACCTCGATCCGGGATATGAACAGGCGCACGATCTGAGGCGTCAGCTCGTCAATGGTCCTGTACCGTTTTGCCTTCTCGATGAACGCTTCCACATTGGCGGCCGACGCCTTCAGCTTTTCCTGTCGCTCCTCCTTTTGTGGGATTGCCTCGTCCAGCTCCCTCTGCTCGGCATTGTAGTCGGCAGAGAGAAGGCGGAATTGCTCGTTGGTTACACGGCCGAGCACATTGTCCTCGTACAGCCGCTTAAACAGGGCGGTCAGCTCGTTCCTGCGCCTGAGCATGGTGTCAAGCTCCTTTTGCAGCGTGTTGATCTCCTGCCGAAGCTGCGCCGTGTTTTTGCGGTTGATGTACTCCGCAAACTGCCGCTCCTTTTGGCGGGCGAAGTGTGTCACCCGCCGCAGATCGTCCAGTACGACGGCGTACAGCTCCTCCTCCCGGATGTGGTGGGGCGTGCATTCGCTCCTGCCGCGCTTACCGTAGGTGTAACACTTGAAGTTGTAGTCGGACTTTTTCATGCTGCTTGCCCGGTGCAGCACCATCGACCGCTTGCAGTCGGCGCAGTAGGCAAGTCCCGAAAAAAGATTCGGCTCGTCCATGTGCTTCGGCGTGCGTTTTTTGTGCGTGCGTACCTCCTGCACGATATCCCATTGCTCTTTCTTGATCAGCGCGGGGTGCGTGTTCTCCACAACGGCGCATTCGCTTTCGGGGCGGTGCACCGTCGTTTTGTTCTTGTAGGATATCGTTGTGGTGCGCAGTCCTACGGTGTGTCCGAGGTAGACCTTGTTGTCAAGGATTCCCGTGACGGTGCTGCTGCTCCACGCATAGGGGCGGGTGAGATCCAGCTTGGCATGGCTCTTTTCGTGATTTCGGTAATAATAATTGCTTGGTGTCAGCACCTTTTCCTCTCGGAGAATCCGGGCGATCTGATTGGGACCTTTGCCGGAGGCGCACAGAGAGAAGATCTTTTGTACCACCGCCGCGGCTTCGTCGTCGGGGACGAGTTCCTTGCTCTCTCTGTCCGCCTTTTTGTAGCCGTAGGGAGGTCGACCGCCGAGCCGCTCTCCCCGTTCTGCCTGCAGCTTCTTCACCGCACGAACCTTCTTGCTGGAATCCTTTGCGTGAAGCTCGTTTGCCCAGTTGCGTATCGGACTGAAATCGTTGCTCCCCTCGACCAGTGAATCGACACCGTCGTTGACCGCTATGAACCGCACGCCCATGTTCGGGAAGAACAGCTCAAGGTAATATCCCACCTGCAGATACTCTCTGCCGAGGCGGCTGAGATCCTTGACGATGAGCGTTTCCACCTCGCCGCGCTTGATCATTTCCTCGATCTGTTTCCATGAGGGGCGCTCGAAGTTTGTTCCCGTATAGCCGTCGTCCGCCAGGAACAGAACATTTTCAAAGCCGTTGTCAAGGGCGTACTTTTCAAGCATGAGCCTCTGATTGGTAACGCTGTTGGATTCGACGGCCTTTCCGTCGTCCTGACTTAATCTGCCGTATAGTATCGTGTATTTTTGGCTTGTCATTTTTGCATCCTCCTTTTATGCATGGCAAGCCGATACGGTATCACACAGTATACCGTATCGCCTGCCGAAAGTCTATCCGAAACCGAAAAGTTTCAGAAACTTTTTGCATCCCTTCCGAGGTCTTCGTCTATGAGAGACAGCATTTTGTCCGTAGCTGTGGCTTTGGCGTCAGAGAGGAATACGGAGGAGATAATAAACCGCTTTCCCTTTATCAGCATTTCACGCTCACGGACGCGGGAGTCTCCCTCGTGCATGCAGACCGTATCACGGAAGAGAGTGAGCGCCGCGCCGCTGTCGAATTTTTTAACCACGGCATTCTCCGG
>URZF01000152.1 GCA_900552255.1 uncultured Eubacteriales bacterium
ATTTTTAGGTATTTCGGAATTTACCGGGGCTCATTTGACATTTCTGTCCCTGTTTGATAAAATGATTATAATACCTAAACCCAACTTTAGGTCAAGTCCATATTTCAAAATTTTTAAAAAAATTGGAGAAAAAAAGCATGTATACGATTGGTCAAGTGTCCGAAATGTTTGGTTTGCCGGTCTCCACCCTGCGGTATTATGACAAAGAGGGCCTGTTTCCCGGTATGCAGCGTACTTCCGGTATTCGCAGATTCGATGAAAAGGAGCTTGATGCCATACGGGTTATCGAATGCCTGAAAAAATCCGGTTTGGAAATCAAAGACATCAAGCTTTTCATGGAATGGTGCGCACAGGGAAGCGAGACCTATCCGCAGAGGCTGGAGCTGTTTGTCAAGCAGAAAGCGGCTATGGAATTGGAAATGGAGCGGATGAACCGTGTACTGGATATGTTAAAATTCAAATGCTGGTATTATGAGCAAGCCATGAAAGCGGGAAACGAGGAACGCCTGAGCCGCATGGAGCCGGAGGATATGCCGGAGGAAATCCGAAAGGCTTATAAAAATTCACATATGTGATCATTGATGCCGATGAGCTCCGATAAGGAAAACGGTATGTGAAAAATGCTCTAAGCGTTCGCTTCGCTGACCATGAGAAAACCGTGGTTTGAGAAGTCACTTAGAGCATATAAAAAATGTCATTTCTAAAAGATTTTTTGAAAAGAAAGATCAGAACCTGCGGAAAAGCGGCTTACTTCTTCTTTTCCTTTGTTTTTTTCTCTTTGGGCTTTTTTTGGCCTTTATTGCGAAACTTGCCGAAGAGATCCGAAAGCTTTTCCTTGAAAGTTCTGCCGTCGTCCGGCTTCGGTTCGTAGAGTCTGCGGTCGGTCTCGCTCATATAGGAGAGCGTATCGACCGCCAGCTCCTTTTTGACGAGCCTTGCCTCGATTTTTCTTTTCACCAAAACATAGATGACGGAAAATACGGGGACGCCGATGAACATGCCGACGATTCCGAAAAGTCCGGACATGATCGTAATGGAAACGATGACCCATACCGGCGCCAGCCCCGTGGAGGTGCCGTGGATCCTCGGCGCGATGATGTTGCCGTCGATCTGCTGGATAACCAAAATCATAATGACAAAATATACCGCCAAAATCGGCTTGTAAACAAACAAAATTATCGCGCTCGGTGCGGCGCCGATGAACGGTCCGAAAAAGGGAATGATGTTGGTGACGCCGACAAAAACGCTGATCAGCGGAGAATAGGGCATACCGAAAATCTGCATCATGATAAAGCATACGAGGCCGACGAGAATGGAATCGAGAATCGCGCCGGTAAAATATCTGCCGAAAGTTTTGTCCGTCAGCGTGATGACCTCGATTATTGAATTGTAATGCTTCTCACTGAAAACCGCACGTGCGATTTTTTTGGATTGGGAAGAAATGCGTTCCTTCGCACAGAGAAAATAAACGGCGAAAACGATGCCGAGCACGATATCGAGAACGGCTGAGGCGACGGACTGGAGCTTTTCCGTCACTTTGGGGAGCAGCTCCGAAAGCAGGTCATAGGAGCTGTCGATAAAATCGTTGACATATTTTAAAAGCGTATCGATCGCCTCGGCGAAAATACCGCCGTTTTCCGCGATGGAGTCGGCGATCTCCTGCAATGAGGCGAGATAAGTGGGAAGCTTAGCGCCGAGATCCTTGATGCTTGCGGCGAGCTGCGGGGCGATCATCCAAACGAACAGAGCGAGGAAAATGAAAAACGTGAGCATGGTCGCGGTGACGGAGAGGACCCTTCGAGCAGTCCTCGAAAGGCCGCTGCCGTTTTTTCCGCCGCGAAAGACCTTTTCCTCGTAGACCTTCATCAAGGGATTCAGGATATAGGCAATAAAGGCGCCGTAAATGATCGGCGCGCAGATCTTGAACAGTCCGGAAATCGCTCCTCCGATATGGTCGAATGTCAGAAAAAAGAATACGCAGAGAACGCCGAGAATGAGAACGATGGCGGTATATACCGCGATCGTCGTATATTTTTTGTTCCATTGGGGTTTCAATTCGCGTATGCTCCTTTCCTTGCACGGATTTTTTATAGGTTGCCGATTACGATGCCCTCCACGATATTGGCGACATCCTCACAGTAGTCGCAAACATTCTCAAACGCCTTGTAAATGTCGCGCCATACGATGATTTCGATGGGATCGCGGCTTGTCGCATGAAGATTTTTCATTACGGAGATATAAAGCGCGTCGCCCTCTTCCTCAAGGCGGTTGATTTCGATGATGATATCCTTGATGGTTTTGGATTTCTTGAAATTGCGGAACTCGTCGAGCAGCTCCTTCACCTTTTGGCAGCAGCGGATGAGTAGCTCCGAAAACTCGATGCTGTCCGGACGGATGGATTTGACCTGATCCATATTGATCTGAATGACGACATCCTCGACGGAATCGGTGATATCGTCGATCGCCTGGCTGAGGTTCATGATATCGTCGCGTTCGATCGGTGTGATAAAGGCTTTTAAGAGGGCGGAAAGCATATCGTGCTTTTTTTCGTCTGCCTTGTGCTCGACCTCGTGGAGCTCCCGCATGATGTCGTCGATTTCCTCGGAATTGAATTTCGTGAGCACGGAATGGAGCACCTCCGCCGCCTCGCAGGCGAGAGAAGCACACTCCGCAAAGGTATTGAAATAATAAGAATCGCTTTTGGAAGACATGGCTTGTACCTCCGAAAAAGTTTTGGGTAAAAATCGGGATATTTGGCTCCTCTGATATTGAAAAGAGAAGCAGTTCAAATTAGGATATGAGGAAATTTAAAAAATTGCCATGAAAAGTCTTGCCATGAGGAAGCTGATAAGGCCGCAGCCGGGGAAAGTGAGCACCCATGTGAGCACCATATCCTTCACGACGCCGAAATTGATGGCGGAGAGCCGCTTGGTCGCGCCGACGCCCATGATCGCGGTCGTTTTGGTATGCGTCGTGCTGACGGGGATGCCGAAAACGGAGGATAATAAGAGACAGAAAGCGCCTGCGATATCTGCGGAAAAGCCCTGATAGCTTTCGAGCTTGACCATATCCATTCCGACGGATTTGATGATCTTATAGCCGCCGAGCGAGGTGCCGAGCGCCATGACGACCGAACAGAGCGCCATCATCCAGATCGGCAGGGCAACGTCTCCGGTCGTGTCGCTGCCGTTGGCGAGAAAGACGCTGAGGATCATAACGCCCATAAATTTTTGGCCGTCCTGCGCGCCGTGCATAAACGACATGGCGGCGCCGCCGAAAATCTGCGCTCCCTTGAAGAAGCCTGTGGTTTTTCTCCGGTCGGTCCTTTGGAAAATCGCCTCGGTGAGCTTGGTGAAGAGAAAGCCGCTGCAAAAGCCAAGGACGGTGGAAAGCACGAGTCCGTAGATCACCTTGATCCATTCGCCGCCGTTGATGCCGTCGAAATTGCCATGGAAAGCGATGGCGGCGCCGGAAAGTCCGGCAATCAGCGCATGGCTCTCGCTCGTGGGGATCCCGAAGTACCACGCAAGCGTTGCCCAAACGATGATGGCGAAAAGCGCGGCGCAGAGCGCGGTCGTCGCCTCCTTGCTGTTTCCGTTGAAATCGACCATGTTTTTGATGGTCATGGCCACCGTGGAGTTGAGGAGCGTCATGACGAAAACGCCGAGGAAATTGAATACGGCGGACATGAGGACCGCCGCGCGGGGCGGCATCGCCCTCGTGGCGACGCAGGTGGCAATGGCGTTTGGCGCGTCCGTCCAGCCGTTGACAAAGATGACGCCTAAGGTGAGAAGCGTCGTGACGCACAGAACGGGATTTGAGAGGAGCTGTTCGATAAACCAAGTAAATTCAAATTCCAAACCGAGGTACCTTTTCCGGCGGGAAACTGCCGGCCTTTCGATTTGCGGATGCCGGAGACATCTCTTGATTTTGCTTTGAATCAACGATATTTCTTACTTATCTTATCATAGATTTCCCATAAATTCAACCTAT
>URZF01000153.1 GCA_900552255.1 uncultured Eubacteriales bacterium
TTGCCGAAGTTTTGTCTTATAATAAATTCAATATAACTTGTCCGTCGTATATTTTTTATTATACGCCTGCGGCGGGACAAATTCAATGCTTTCTGTTTAAGTTTTTTGTTCAAAGGAGAAATTTCAAATGAAGAACAAGCATAATATCACGATTGCCGGCGTGGATCTCACGCTGAATTCCGAGAACAGCGAGGAGTATGTGCAGAAGCTCGCGCTTGAGCTGACGCGCAGGATCAATTCCATCGCGCTTTCCACCTCGGGCGTGACAAAGCTTCAGGCGGCCGTCGTATGCGCGCTGGACCTGTTGGATGAAAATTACCGCCTGAAGCTGCTCATAGAGGACGAGAAGAAAAAATGAAGCCTGAGCTGCTGGCTCCCGCCGGTTCGCCGGAGGCGCTGCGCGCGGCCGTCTCGGCCGGTGCGGATGCGGTGTATTTCGGTACGCAGAGCTTCAACGCGCGTAAAAACGCGGAAAATTTTCCGGAGGAGACGATCGGCGAGGCGATCCGATATTGTCGGCTTTTCGGCGTGAAAACGCATATTGTCCTCAACACGCAGCTCTACGGCAGGGAACTCTCTTGTGCGGTCGAGCTTGCCGGCCGTCTGCTCTCGCTCGGCGCGGACGCCTTTATCGTGGCGGATCTCGGGCTTGCCGCGGCGCTTGTCCGCCGGTATCCCGGAATCGTGCTCCATGCGAGCACACAGACCTCCGGCCAGAATGTTTTATCCGCCGCAAGGCTCGCCGAGATCGGCTTTCGGCGCATGGTGGCGCCGCGCGAGCTGCCGCTGCGGGATATCCGGACGCTTTGCGCCGCGTCTCCGATCGAGACGGAGATTTTCATTCACGGCGCGCTCTGCGTCAGCCATTCCGGACAGTGCCTTTTCAGCTCCATCATCGGAGGGCGCAGCGGGAATCGCGGCGAATGCGCGCAGCCGTGCCGTCTTCCGTATCGGGCAAGGTGTGTCTATCCCCTCAGCCTCAAGGATCTGTGTCTCGCGGAGCATATTCCGGCGCTCATGGAGGCCGGCGCGGCATCTTTCAAGATCGAGGGGAGAATGAAGAGCGCCGAATACGTATACGGCGTCGTGTCGATTTACCGCAGACTCATCGACGAGGGACGCGGCGCGGCGCCGGAGGAGATGGAAGCTCTCGCGCGGCTGTTTTCCCGTTCGGGCTTTACCGACGGGTATTTTACGGAGCGGATTTCAAGCTCAATGCTCGGCGTCCGCACGGAGGAGGATAAAAGGACGTCGGTTTCCGCCGCGGAGCGGGGCTTCCAAGAGAGGCGTCTCCCGCTTGCAATGGAGGGCAGCTTCCGCGTCGGACAGCCCGCCAGGCTCCATGGGACGGCAAAGCGCGGAGAGGAGAGCTTTTCCATTACGGTCTCAGGAAATGTGTGCGGACGGGCGGAGAGGACGCCGACGGGGAAGGCGCGTATTGCGGAAAATCTGTCGAAGCTCGGCGCGACTATTTTTCAGGCGTCCTCCGTTTCGGTGGAGGAGGACGGCGTCAATATTCCGATATCCGAGATCAACGGTCTGCGGCGCGCGCTATGCGCGAAGCTGGAAGATGTGCTTGTCGGCGAAATCGCGCCCGTTGTGACGGCGCCGGCCGCCGTGGTGCCCTCCGGCTTTGTAAAATCGGAGCAAACGAGCGCGTATTTTTCCTTCTATGATACGATCACGCCCTGTGCGCTCGATTTTTTTGACCGTATTTTTGTTCCGCTTACGGAATATTTATCGCATTGGGACAAAGCATCCCGCCATCGGAAAATCGGAATTGCGTTTCCGACTGTTTGCTTGGATCATGAGCTTCAAGGTGTCTACGAAATGGCGAAAAAGGCGGCGGAATCCGGCTGCCGGACGGCTCTTATCACCGGACTTTGGCAGTGCGGGCTTGCGGATGAGCTTGGGCTGGAGAAGCATGGCGACATACGGCTCAATCTATTCAATCCGTACAGCGCCGACGTCTATCAAAAGCTGGGGCTTTGCTCTCTGCTTGCCTCTCCGGAGATCGGGGTATCCGCCTCGCGCGGCTTAGCTTGCAGTATTCCGAAAGGCTACGTCTATTATGGGAAGCTGCCGCTGATGACGCTTGAAAAATGCGTCATTCGCGACAATTTCTCGCCGGTTCAAGGCGGAGAATGTCGCTATTGTGATGCACACCGGTTTTCCTATCTTACCGACCGGACTGGGGCGCGCTTCCCGCTGTGCAGGGAATATCCGCACCGGAACGTGCTTTACAACAGTGTGCCGGTTTATATGGCGGATATGCCGATCGCGGGACTTTTCCGGCATTGTATTTTTACCGACGAGACGCGGGCGGAGGTGGATTCGCTCCTCATGCGCTTTCGAGATAAAATGCCGCCGGCGGGAAAATTCAAAAGATTGTGATGCGGCGGCATTTCCGCCGCGGAGGAGATGCTATGAAAATAACGGATATCGTGCTCGCGTCGTCGTCGCCGCGCCGGCGTGAAATCCTGACTATGCTCGGCATTCCGTTCCGTGTCGTCGTGTCCGGTGCGGATGAGGTCATCTCGGGCGCCGCGTCGCCCGAGGAGTATGTCTTACAGGCGGCCAAACGGAAAAATGAGGCGGTTTTGGAGCGTTTGAAAGAGGAGGCTTCCATCACGCCGGATACGCTGATCATCGCCTGCGATACCGTGGTCGTTTATAACGGCATCGTAATCGGAAAGCCTCCGGACGAGCCGCATGCGATTCTGACGCTCGGCATGCTGTCGGATTCTTGGCATTCGGTGCTGTCCGGCCTTTCCGTATATTACCGCGGGCGCACAGTCGGCACGGCGGCAAGGACCGAGGTCAAATTCCGGGCACTTTCCGAGCAGGAGATTTTGGCGTATGTGGAATCGGGCGAGCCGATGGGGAAAGCCGGTTCTTATGCCATTCAGCAGAAGGGCGCTTCGTTTGCGGAGAGAATCGAAGGCGATTTTTACAATGTCGTGGGGCTCCCGATAGCGGCGCTTTTGGAGCTTCTGCGGTCTGAATTCGGGATAGCCTCCCTTGATATCATGAACTTTTGAGGTGAAAAAATGCTTACGAAGGAAGAGAAAATAACGAGGGCCGCAGAGGTGGTGGAGGCTTTGGAGGAGCGGTATCCGAGTTCCGTCTGCGCGCTGGAATATAATGGCGATCCATGGAGACTGCTTGTGATGGGGCGTCTTTCCGCGCAATGTACGGATGCGCGCGTCAATATCGTATGCGAGGAGCTTTTCCGGCGCTTTCCCGATGTCGGCAGCATGGCCGATGCGCCGGTGGAGGAAATCGAAAAGCTGGTGTTTTCCTGCGGCGTTTATAAGGTCAAGGCGCAGAATATCAAGGATTTTTCCATGATTATCCGCGACCGCTTCGGCGGGCGCGTGCCGGACAACATGGAGGAGCTTTTGACGCTTCCCGGCGTGGGCCGGAAAATCGCGAATCTCATTCTCGGGGATATTTACCATAAACCGGCGATCGTAGCGGACACGCACTGCATTCGGATTTCAAACCGGCTCGGCCTTTGCGAGAGCAAGGTCCCTGAGAAGGTGGAAATGACGCTTTCCGGCATCGTCGAGCCGGAGAAGCAGTCGGATTTCTGCCATAGACTTGTCATGTTCGGAAGAGATGTCTGCTCTGCCCGCAGTCCATCGTGTTTAGACTGTCCATTCAATAAATATGAGTGTATAAAATAACAATACAAAAGAATAAAATGATTTATACATATTTATAAATTGTTTGACACAAATGTATAAAATTCGACAGAAACTGCTTGAAAGCGGCGTTTTTTTGAAAAAGGAGTCTATATGCTGAAACAGCCCCTTGCAGACAGAATACGGCCGGAAGCCTTTGAAGACATGGTAGGAGATCCGAAGCTTTTCGAAGCGGACGGGATCTTTCCGAAGATGCTAAAAGCCTGTCATATTCCCAATATAATATTTTTCGGTC
>URZF01000154.1 GCA_900552255.1 uncultured Eubacteriales bacterium
GGTATTATTTTAAAGCATTTTTTGAAATTTGTCAATGGAAAACCAGGAAATTTTTTCTATATTTGTATTCTGTTCCGAATCCGACAAAGCACTTGATTTTACGGCGGAACCGGTGTATGATAAAGAGGAAATTCCATTCGGTTTGTTTTTTCTAACCGATCCAAAAGGAGAAAAGCATGAAAGCTTACGAAAGATTCTTAAAATATGCCGCTTATCCCACCATGTCGAACGGCGACAGCGAAACGGTGCCGAGCACGGAAAAGCAGTTGAAGCTCGCCGAGGCGCTCCGCCGCGAGCTGAACGCGCTCGGACTTTCGGACGCGCGCGTCGACCGTTATGGCTATGTATACGCTTCCCTTCCGGCCAACACGGAAAGGCCGGTGAATACCATCGGCTTTATCGCGCATATGGATACCTCGTCCGAAGCGTCCGACGAAAACATCAAGGCAAGGATCGTCGATTATACCGGCGGCGATATCGTCCTGAACGAAGAGAAAAACATCGTGACGCGCGTATCCGATTATCCGTATCTCGCGGATTACGCGGGACAGCAGCTCATCGTCTCGGACGGCACGACGCTGATCGGCGCGGACGACAAGGCGGGAATCGCGGAAATCATGACCGCCGTCGAAAAGATCCTCACCTCCGGCATGCCGCACGGCGAAATCCGGATCGCATTCACGCCGGACGAGGAGATCGGGCGCGGCGCCGACCATTTCGATGTCGCGGGCTTCGGCGCGGATTACGCCTACACGGTGGACGGCGGTCCTCTCGGCGAGCTGGAATACGAGAATTTCAATGCGGCGGGCGCGCATATCACCGTTCACGGCGTTTCGATTCATCCCGGCTCCGCAAAGGATAAGATGAAAAATGCGGCGCTCATCGCATTTGAGCTCAACTCCCTGCTGCCGCCGGAAGAAATCCCGTCCAAAACCGAGGGCTACGAGGGCTTCTATCATCTCGCCTCCATGTCCGGCGAAACGGAAACCGCCAAGCTGTATTATATCATCCGCGATCATGACCGGACAAAATTCGAGGAGAAAAAGCACCGGCTTGTAAAAATCGCGGAAACGCTCAACCAAAAGTACGGAGACGGCACGGTCGAGCTGTCAATCAGCGATTCCTACCGCAACATGAAGGAAAAAATCGAGGAGCACATGTATATCGTCGAACGCGCAAAAAAGGCGATGGAGGACGTCGGCGTACCGCCGAAGATCGTCCCGATCCGCGGCGGCACGGACGGCGCAAGGCTTTCCTTTATGGGACTGCCCTGCCCCAATCTCTGCACGGGAGGCGAAAATTTTCACTCCCGGTTTGAATTTGTTTCGGTCGAGGCGATGGAAAAAATCTCCGATATTTTGGTCAAAATCATCGAAAACAGCGTGAATGAGGGCAGATGCTGACAAAACTCCGTGCCGAATATGTTCGGCACGGAGTTTTTCATGAAAAACACGACTTTGACGGTTCCAAACCCCTCCCCGCAGAAGCGGGGAGGGGTTTGAACGCTCATAACAATACGATTCCGTTTTCCGCGCAGATGCGGCGCGTCTCATCGTCCCAGAGCGACACCTGCACCTCTCCGATATGCGCCTTGCCAAGCAGCAGCATGGAAAGACGCGACTGACCGATCCCCCCGCCCATCGTGAGCGGAAGCTCTCCCGCAAGCAGCGCCCGATGGAACGGATACCGGCGGCGGTCGTCCGCGCCGGCCTTGGTGAGCTGCTCGTCGAGAGATTTTTCATCGACACGGATGCCCATGGAGGAAACCTCAAACGCACAGCCCAGCACATCGTTCCAAAAAAGGATATCTCCGTTGAGCCGCCAATCGTCGTAGTCCGGCGCACGGCCGTCATGCGGCTTTCCCGAGCGCAGCTTGTCGCCGATCTGCATGATAAAAGCCGTCTTATGCTCGGAAAGATAGACGTTTTCCCGCTCCTTCGGCGTTTTGTCGGGATATAGATCCTCAAGCTCCTGCGCGGTGATGAAGCTCACCTCACGGGAAAGCTCCGCCGTGATCTGCGGATAGCGCACCTTCAGCATGTCGAGCGTATCGCAGATCGCGCCAACCTCTCCTTTTACGGTATTTTGGAGATACGCCAGCGTGCGCGTCTCTCTTGTGATGATTTTTTCCCAGTCCCATTGATCGGTATAGATCGAGTGAAGATTATCCATCTCCTCGTCGCGTCTGATCGCGTTCATGTCGGTATAGAGGCCCTCTCCCGCAGAAAAGCCATAGGTATGGAGCGCCATGCGCTTCCATTTCGCCAGCGAATGGACGACAACGGCGTCCCCGCCCGTTTCCTTGATATCAAAGCGAACCGGACGCTCCACCCCGTTCAGGTCGTCGTTCAGTCCGGTATTCGGATCGACGAAAAGCGGCGCCGATACCCGCTTGAGATTCAGCACATAGCATAGCTTTTCCTCAAAAATCCGTTTTAACATTCCGATCGCCGTCTGCGTATCGTATAATCCAAGTGTCGGACGGTAGCCGTCCGGGACGATGACTCTGCTCATAAGGCCTCCCCCGTAAATTCTCTTCAATAATTACAGTAATTTTATATAGGAAGTATACCATCCTCCGTCCGATTTGTCAAGAAAGCATGGGGGGATTTCACTGCCGGCGTTGACACGGACGATTTTTCATGATAGCCTGATGGTATCAAAATACAGAGATAGCAAGGAGAGCGCGTATGAATATCCGCGAATACCAGAGGCTTCTCGGCAATGTGAAGCCCACCGAAAATCAGCTCCGCTGGTTCGATATGGAGATGTATGCCTTTATCCATTTCAGTCCCAACACCTATACCGGCCTCGAATGGGGACTGGGCAATGAGGATCCCGCGATCTTCAATCCGACGGAGCTCGACTGCGACGGCTGGGTGGAGGCGATCAAAGCCGCCGGTCTCAAGGGCGCGATCCTCACGGCGAAGCATCACGACGGCTTCTGCCTGTGGCAGACGAAAACCACCGAGCATTCCATCAAAAATTCCCCCTATCAAAACGGCAAGGGCGATATCGTGCGCGAGCTTTCCGACGCCTGCCGGCGCGGCGGCATCCGATTCGGCTTTTACCTTTCCCCGTGGGACCGAAATTCCCGGTACTACGGCACGGACGCCTACAACGATTTCTTTAAAGCGCAGCTCGTCGAGCTTCTGACCGGATACGGCGAAATATTCGAGGTTTGGTTCGACGAGGCGTGCGGCGAGGGCGCCGCCGGCAAAAAGCAGGAATACGACTTCGACGGCTATTTTGAGCTGATCCGCCAATACCAGCCGAACGCCGTCATCTATAACGATCACAGTCCGGACGTGCGCTGGATCGGCAACGAGCGCGGACGCGGACGCCGCGCGGAATGGTCGGTCGTCCCCTATGAGCTATGCCATCGCCTGCAAGCCGTCCCGCAGAATGAGCCGCCTGTCCCCGGCACGCTTTCCTATATCTTCAATACCTACGACACCATCGGCGATTTTGAACAGATGATCCATTCAAAAAAGCCGGTTTTCGCGCCCGCCGAGGTCGACACCTCCATTCGTCCCGGATGGTTTTTCCATCCGGAGCAGACGCCGCATTCGCTGGAACACCTCCAAAACGTATATCTCAATTCCGTGGGCAGAAACGCCTGCCTGAATCTGAATATCCCGCCGATGCCAAACGGCAGGTTCCATCCGGACGACGTCATGCGCCTGCGTGAGTTCGGAAGCTGGATCCAAAACACCTTCTCCGAGGAAAAGAATCTGATGCGCGGCGCCGAGGTGAGCGTCACGGCGCTTTCCGAGACCCAAAGGCTCTACGATATCCGCTTCGGTGAAAAAAAGAAAATCACCTATGCCGAGCTGTGCGAGGACATTTCCCAAGGTCAGCGGGTTTCCTCCTTTGCCTTCGTTAAGGATTTGGGACATGACTTTATCCAGCGTTTCTACGATGATACCACCAT
>URZF01000155.1 GCA_900552255.1 uncultured Eubacteriales bacterium
TTGAAACATTAGGAGGAGACGCTATATATAATATAAAAGGAAGAAAAAGCGCGTCCGAAATCCGGACGCGCTTTTATATTTGCCGTTACGCTTATGACTGCCTGATCGTAATTCCAAGTATACGTTCCACGCCGCGCAAAATCTTTGCGGTGGCCTTATCCGCTTCCTCCACCGTCAGCGTATGGTCTGAACTGCGCAGGGAAACCGAGAAGGAGACACTTTTTTTGCCGCTGCCGATCTGGATCCCTCTGTAAACATCGAAAAAGGCGATATTCTCAATCAGGGAAACGCCGGACGCGCGCATCGCGTCCTCGATCGCGCCGACCGTGACGCTCTCATCGCAGATAAACGAGAAATCGCGTGTCACAGCCGGGAATTTCGGCAGAGGCTTATAAGCCTTTTCCCGGTCGGAGGAGGCATAAAGGTTTTCGAGATCGATTTCCGCAAGATAAACAGGCGAGGTAAACGTATAGCCGGCCGCCACCGTCGGATGCAGCTCGCCCATGATACCGAGCGGCAGTCCGTTTTTCGCCGTCATCACAGCGCATCTTCCGGGGTGGAACGTCGGATCCGATATCTCCGCCGCAAATTTGACCTCCGCACCTGTATAAGCAAAGATCGCCTCGCACATGCCTTTGAGACGGGAAAAATCGCCGGAGCCGTACATGCCGATCATGATCTTGACCCTTTCGTCCGGCAGAGTGCCCTCCAATCCGTGCGTATTGGTGACAATGCCCTCTCTCGGCAGGAACACGCGCGCCATTTCATAAAGCGCCGCTGTTTCCGCGCTCTTATTGCAGTTGATTTCGAGCGTTTCAAGCATCGACGGAATCGCCGTCGTGCGCATGGTTTTGGAATCCTCACCGAACGGATTCATGATTTCAACCGAGCGGCGGCGGCTGTCGTCCGGCGTAAAGCCGGCTTTGTCATAAAGCTTTGCCGACATGAAAGAATACGTGTAGATCTCATCAAGTCCGAAGCCGCAGAGAAGTCCGTGCAGCTCCTCCGTAAATTTTTGTTTTTCCGTCAGTCCCCCTTGCGTCATAGCGGCGACGATATTGCCGGACTCGATTTCGTTATAGCCGTAGATTCTCACAACCTCCTCGGCGATATCGTTCATACAGCGCACGTCGTCGCGGTACGACGGGACATACACTTTCCCGTCTTTTACGACAAAATGCAGACTTTCCAAAATTCTCGTCATTTTTTCGGTGGACAGGCGGATTCCGAGGAAACGATTGATTTTTTCCGGCTCAAAGGGGACGGTCGCCGTCCCTTTCTTTTCGGGATAAAGATCGATCATGCCGGAAACGACTTCGCCGGCGCCCAATAGATTCACAAGCTCGCAGGCGCGATCAAGCGCCGGAACGGTATTCTCGACGTCCAGCCCTTTTTCAAAACGCGACGAGGCGTCGGTGCGCATACCGAGCTTTTTCGCCGTGATGCGCACGGAGCTGCCGAGAAACATCGCGGATTCAAACACCACAGTCGTCGTCTTCTCCGTGATCTCGCTGTTCGCGCCGCCCATGACGCCTGCGATTCCAACCGGCTTTTTGCCGTCGGCGATTACCAGCATATCTGCGTCCAGGAGCCGCTCTTGGCCGTCGAGCGTCAGGAACGCTTCCTTATCGCCTGCGGTGCGCACCTCGATATGCTTTCCGTCAAGACATTTATAATCGAACGCATGCATCGGCTGTCCGTATTCCAGCATGACATAGTTCGTGATATCGACGATATTGTTGATCGGCCGCACGCCGGATGCGCGCAGTCTCATGCGCAGCCAAAGCGGCGAGGGCTCGATCTTCACGTTTTTGATCACGCGCGCGCTGTAACGGAAGCATTTCTCCGTATCCTTGATCGCAATATCGATATAATTTTTGATGTCGTCCCCCGCTTCCCTTACCGTCGGCACCGGAATGTGCAGCGGCCGCTCGAAGCTTGCCGCGCTCTCGCGTGCCAGCCCGATGACGGAAAGGCAGTCGGGACGATTCGGCGTGATTTCAAATTCGACGGCGCGGTCGCGCATTCCGAGCACATCGACGATATCGTCGCCCGGCTTGCAGCCGAGGTCATAGTCATTTAAAATCAGGATGCCGTCGGTCGCGGCGCCCGGCATATCGTGCGTCGTGAGCCCAAGCTCCTCAATCGAGCAGAACATGCCCTCGGAAACAAGGCCGCGCAGCTTGCCGGACTTGATCTCCGCGCCCGTGGCAAGCTTTGCCACGCGCTTTTCCTCCTTCGGACAATAGCAGACGGGCACGAGCGCTCCCTCAAACACGTTTTTCGCCGCGGTGATGATCTGTAACGTCTTTTCTCCGCAGTCCACCTCGCAGACGACGAGACGCTCCGCGTCCGGATGCTGCGTGATCTTCCGAATGAGACCCACTTTTACGTTTTCAATTTCAGAGCCGAGAAGCTCGTATCCCTCCACCTTAGAGCCGGTGTCGGTCATTCTGTCGCAGTATTTTTTGATTTCAATATCCTCGCAGTCCACAAAATCGGACAGCCATTTCATCGATAAAACCATGATTTTCGCCTCCTTACCGTTTAAAACTGATGCAGGAACCGCACATCGTTCTCATAAAGCAGCCGCATGTCGTCGATGCCGAGTCTTGCCATCGTGATCCTTTCCACGCCCATGCCGAAGGCAAAGCCGGAATACTCCTCCGGATCGATGCCGCAGTTCGAGAGCACGAACGGATGCACCATGCCGGAACCGAGAATCTCAATCCAGCCCTCGCCCTTGCAGAGACGGCAGCCCTTTCCGCCGCAGACAAAGCAGGACACATCCACCTCGGCGGAAGGCTCCGTGAACGGGAAATGGTGCGGACGGAAGCGGATCTTCGTCTCCTCTCCGAACATGCGCTTTGCAAACAGCTCGAGGATCCCTTTGAGATCCCCCATTGTGATGCCGTGATCGACGACGAGCCCCTCCACCTGATGGAAAATCGGAGAATGGGTCGCGTCGGCGGGATCTGCCCGATACACGCGCCCCGGCGAGATCACGCGGATCGGCGGCTTCTGCACCTCCATCGTCCTCACCTGCACGGGAGACGTTTGGGAACGCAGCAGAATGTTGTCCGTAATATAAAAAGTATCCTGCGTGTCGCGCGCCGGATGATTTTTCGGCAGATTCAGAGCCTCAAAATTATAGTAGTCGTATTCGACCTCCGGTCCCTCCGCGACGGAAAAGCCCATCCCAACGAAGATATCGCGCAGCATCGCCTCCGTCTGTGCGAGCGGATGACGATGTCCGACCGTAAATTTTTCCCCCGGGATCGTCACATCAACAGCCTCCGACGCCAGCCGGCGTTCGAGCTCATGCTTCTTTTTCAGCTCCGCCTTTGCGGTGAGCGCCTCTTCGATTTTGCTTCTTACTTCATTCGCCAGCTGCCCGATGAGCGGGCGCTCTTCGGGAGAAACGCTTCCCATTCCGCGCAGGACGGCGGTCAGCTCTCCCTTTTTGCCGAGATATTTGATCCGAAGCCCCTCGATATCGTCCGAGGAAGCGATCTCACGGATCGCTTTTTCTCTGATTTTTTCCAGCAATTCCTTCATTCTGTTCTATCCTTTCTTTGTGATCGATATGAAAAGACCGAAAACAAAAAGCTCCCGTCCACATAAAAGGGACGGGAGCATATTTCTTCCGCGGTACCACCCGAATTTCCACGCACAGCGCGGACACTCTTCTCTGTCCGTAACGGGGACAAACCGTGCGCCGCTACTCATGCTTCACGACGTCCGCTCCGAAGCGAAAGGCGATATTCCAACGGACGGTTTGCTTTCAGCCGGTGACAAACCTCTCTTTTGTCCGCAATCAAAGAAATAAAGCCGCTTCTTCCCAGCGTTTTTGATGTGTTTTATATAGGATACCACAATTCATCGGGATTTGCAACAGAAATTTTAAATTTTTTTACAAAAT
>URZF01000156.1 GCA_900552255.1 uncultured Eubacteriales bacterium
TTATGAAAATATAAATCAGATAAAAGTTATTTTTGGAGGTACAAAATGGGCTTGCTTGATAAAATCAAAGGAATGGTCAACACCGACGACGAATACGGAGACAACTACGGCCTCGACGAGACCGAAAACGACGACATCATTCCTACCCGTTCCGCAGCTTCAAGACCCGGGATGAATATTTCGGGACATGATAATTCCGTCGCCATCGAGCTCAAGGTGGTAAGACCCGAAAGCTATGGCAGCGTAACGGAGATCGCAGACCATCTTCTCAATCACCGCACGGTCGTCCTGAATCTTGAAGCGACGAACAGAGAGGTCGCCAAAAGACTGATCGATTTTCTCGCGGGGGTCGCCTATTCCATCGACGGGCAGCTCAAAAATGTAGCCAACAATACATACATCATCACGCCCTGCAACGTGGATGTGGCGGATTCCCAGATCAGAGCGGCGGAGCCGAGACGTCAAGCGAGCATGCAGCAGCCTGCCCCCGCCGTCAATCTGACGAGCGACACCCTGTTCTGATCACGGAAGCAAATAGAATTTTGAGACGGGGCATATTTGTCCCGTCAAGGTTTTGTACGGGCAGCCGGCAGACCCTATGAAAATTGGAGAGGATAATTTCATGGCACCGATCACACCCAAGGCGCTCTCCGAGCGGGAGTTCACCAAAACCATACGCGGATACAGCGTATCCGAGGTAGACGAATATATAGGCCGCATTGTAGAAAACTATTCGATTCTTTACAGGGAAAACATCGAGCTTGCACGCCGGCTTTCCGAAGCGACGGGGAGACTGGAAAACCTGAGCTCCGAGGAGGAGCTCGTCAGACAGACGCTTCAAACGGCGAAAAAAGCGGGCGACAAAATCATTGAAGAAGCTTATATCAAAGCGGACGACATCCTCGCATCGATCAAGTCGAGCTGCGATTCCATTCTGCGCAATTTCAGAGACAAAATCGAAGCGCAGAAAACCGCGCTTGCCGATATCCAGCAGAACATCCTCACCTTCAAAAACGAGCTTTTTGAAAAATACCGGCTGCATATCGAGCTGATCGAGCAGATCTCCCCCGTATACGAATACGAGGAGGAGCTCTCCCCCGACGAATATGTGGAGCGCGTCGTCACCAACCTGAAAAAAGAGGTCGCGGCGCAGTATGGGATCTCCCTCGACACCCTCACCGCGCCGGACAACACGCAGACAAAGGTAGCGGAGGATACCAATGAACTGCCGCCGGCCACGCCGGAAGCGGAGCCTCCGATCGTCGAGGTACGCGAGGCGGCGACGCAAAAGCCCGCGCCTGCTCCGAAAAAGAGGAAGCCGCGCGCCGTTCCGTCCGTTATGGAGCTCCTTGACGAATATGAGGATCCGGAGGTGCTGCGCGAAGCCAAGGCCAAGCTGCCGCGCGCACGGCAGTTTATGCTCGACATCGACGGTGAAAATGAAAACGCCGAGCTTGTGCTCTCCGGCAAATAAAGGAGGGTTCCATGGTTTTATGGATCATCGTCATCGCCGTTTCCGTCCTGATTGATCAAATTACAAAGATCATCGCAGCCGGAAATATGGCTTTATACGAATCCGTGCCGGTGATAAAGGGCTTTTTTTCCTTTACGTATATCCATAACTACGGCGCTGCGTGGGGGATTTTCAGCGAGCATCGCTGGGTTTTCATCGTGATCACGGGAATCGCGATCGTCGTGCTCCCCATTATTCTTTACCGATTCAGGAAGCTGCATTTTCTCTTCGGTCTTTCGATGTCCCTTATCATAGGAGGAGCGGTCGGCAACATGATCGACCGGCTGTTCCGCGGCTACGTCATCGATTTCTTGGAGTTCACGTTCATCGATTTTCCCGTATTCAACGTCGCCGATATCTGCGTGACGGTCGGAACGGTGCTCATGTTCATCTACATTGTGTTTATCGACAAAACGCTCTTTGCCGACAAAAAGAATCCGAAATTAGAGGAAGCTACCGGAGAGGAAGTTCTGCCAAATGACGGAAACCATCAAAAAAGCGATACCGACGACAAATGAAGACGCGGGCGCGCGCCTCGACGTTTTCCTTTCGGAGAAAGAGCCTTCGCTCTCCCGCTCCCGTGTTCAGAAGCTGATCGAGGATGGTTGTGTGCTTGTCAACGGCAGACTTACCGTATCGAAAAATTACAAGCTGCGGGAAGCCGATTATATTGAGATCGAATATCCCCTGCCCGCGCCATGCCGCGCCGAGGCAGAGGATATTCCTATTGATATCCGGTATGAGGACGAGGATATCATCGTCGTGAACAAGCCAAAAGGCATGGTCGTGCATCCCGCCGCCGGTCATTACACGGGAACGCTCGTCTCCGCCCTGCTCCATCACTGCGGCGACAGCCTTTCCGGCATCGGCGGCATCCTCCGTCCGGGCATCGTGCATCGAATCGACAAGGATACAAGCGGCCTCATCGTCGCCGCCAAAAACGACGCGGCGCACCTCGCGCTTTCGGAACAGCTCAAAGAGCATAGGATTTCCCGCGTTTATCAGGCGATCGCCCTCGGGAAAATAGAAGAAAATTGCACGATCGATCTTCCGATCGGGCGTCATCCCGCCGACCGAAAGAAAATGGCGGTAACAGATAAAAATTCCAAAAATGCTATCACGCATGTGGAAGTTCTTGAACGGTTTCCCGCCCTGACCTATGTGAAATGTATCTTGGAAACCGGAAGGACCCATCAGATCCGCGTCCATCTTGCCCACATCGGGCATCCGCTGCTCGGCGACGCCGTCTACGGAAGCATGAGGCAGCCGATGAATGCGCGGTATGGAAAATATACGGCCGGTCAGTGCCTTCATGCGGGCAAGCTGAGCCTGACACATCCGCGAACGGGAGAACGCCTGCACCTTGAATGCGAGCTGCCGGACTATTTCAGGAATGTCCTCGCATTGCTGGAAGCCGGCAAATAAAAACCATCGGAAAGGTCATATCCGAATGAAAAAATTTGAAAATATCCTGCTTTTATCCGATATCGACGGAACAATCGCATGGAACAGCGAATATATCCCTCCGAAAAACATCGAGAAAATCTTATATTTCAAGGAAAACGGCGGGCATTTCGCCTTTTCCTCCGGACGCAATCACAAGGATATTTACCGAATTTTGCCGAATCTCGGAGAGCTTGTGAGCAGCCCCTGCATCCTTTGCAACGGGAGCTATCTTTATGATACGGAAACGGGAGAAATCCTAAATCCCCGGTATCTCGACGAAAAAAACGCGGTCACGCTGCTGCATGAGATCAAAGGAAGCTTTCCGACGGTGGGTTTCCGCGTCACGGTGCCGGACGGCTTTCTCGTTCCGGCGGGCGACGCCGTCATGATACGTCAGCTCTCCGAATGGGGGATCGCGGACATCGCAGCCGTGCGCGAGCTTTCGGAATTTGACGGTAAAGAGTGGTTCAAGGCGGTGTTCGTCGCGGATGTCGCGACGCTTTCGGAAGTCGCGGCTTATATAGAAGATCATTATTCCGGGCTCTTTACGCTTACGCGTTCCAGCGAATTTCTGCTTGAGCTTCAGCCCTTCGGCGTATCCAAAAGCTTCCAATTCCCTTTTCTGCGCTCCCGATATCAAGACGCCACGCTATATGCCATCGGGGACTATGACAACGACGCCGAGATGCTGCGGCATGCAGACGTCGCGGCCTGCCCCGAAAACGCCTCCGAGGAGATCAAAAAAATCGCCTCGATCCACGTTTGTCACTGCAAGGACGGCGCACTCGCCGACCTCATCGAAAAAATCGATATGGCGCTGTGACAAGCGCGCAAAAAGAACTTTTCAATTGGGAACAAATCCATAAATCCCTGCAAAATCAAATATAAAACAAAAAAAGGCGGAGCCGGCTGAGCCGGCTCCGCCTTTTTTTGTAAGCTATCCATTCACTCCTGCCGATT
>URZF01000157.1 GCA_900552255.1 uncultured Eubacteriales bacterium
CTTAAAAATTTTCTCAGATCCGTGAAATATACCCTATTTTTTGTTATTATAGCATGATATTTGATGTTTTGCAACAATTATTTCATAATTTATTCAAATTTTTTAGACCTTGACCGTCCAGCCGTAAGGATCCGGCAGTCTGCCCCACTGAATGCCCGTTAAGGTATCATAAAGGCTTTGCGTCGTCTTTCCGATTCCGCCGCCGTTCACGACATGAGAAACGCCCTCATAGGAAAGCTCTCCGATCGGAGAAACGACGGCAGCCGTTCCGCAGCCCCATGCCTCCTCGAGCCTTCCGGACTGTGCCGCGTCGATCAGCTCATCGACGGAAAGCAGTCTCTCCTCGACCGGGATCCCCATATCCTGAAGAAGCTGAATGCAGGATTTGCGCGTGACACCCGGCAGAATCGAGCCGGTCAGCGCCGGCGTGACGACGGTGCCGTCGATCTTGAACATGACGTTCATCGCGCCGACCTCCTCGACATATTTTCTCTCCACGCCGTCGAGCCAAAGCACCTGAGAAAAACCCTTTTTCTCGGCGATCTCTCCGGCGCGGCTGCTTGCGGCATAGTTGCCGCCGCACTTGGCATAGCCCGTTCCGCCGCGAACCGCACGGACGTCCTTGGTTTCAATCATAATCTTAACGGGGTTGATCCCCTCCGGATAATAGCTGCCGACCGGAGAAGCGATGACGATATACATCGCGTTATGGACGGAATGGACGCCGAGGCTCTCATCGTTTCCAATGAGGAACGGCCGCAGATAAAGCGAGGTGCCTTCCGCCGAGGGAACCCAATCTCTCTCCATATCAACAAACTGAATGAGAGCGGAAAGCGCGAAATCCGTATCGAGCTGCGGCAGACAGATCCTATCCGCCGAGCTGTTCATCCTTGCAAAATTTTCGGAGGGACGGAACAGCTGCACGCCGCCGTCGGGCGTTCTGTACGCTTTGAGTCCTTCAAAGATTTCCGCGCCGTAGTGGAACACCGTGGAGGCCGGGCTGAGAGAAAGATTGCCGAACGGAATGATTCTCGCGTCATGCCATCCCTTCCCCTCGGAATACTCCATCACAAACATGTGATCCGTAAAATATTTTCCAAAGCCGAGCCTGCCAGGATCCGGTTTTTCTTTCGGCATCGTCACTTTTTCCACTCTGATGGACTGCATCGTAACCTCCTCCTGCCGTTTATAAGTTGGTTTTCCTCTGCCGGCAGTTTTCTGTGTATCAAAATAAGTAGATTTATATATTATATCGCCGGTCTTCTATTTTGTCAAGGGAATCAGAGAAAAATCAGTTTTAAGAAATCACATCCGGAAGAAAAAGCGCCGATACGTTCCGGCAGCCCTCCAAAATCCCGTCCTCCACGCCGGTAACCGCGTAAATATTGCCGTCCTTCACAACCGCCGTCGGAACGAGGAAAAGCCCGTCTGCTTCGGGGACGAACACGCCGCTTTTTCTGACATATTCGGGCAAAGCCACAAGCCTTGCCGTCATCGTCTGTTCATCCAGCTCATATACCGCGCCGCGCGAATCGGTATCGAGCGCGACCGGTTCCTCATAGGAAACAAAAACGGTAAAAGCATAGATAAAATCATCGAGCACAAATTCGACACGAATATTCCCGCAGGCATCCCTGTCATATAGAATCGTATAGCCGGAAAGTTCTCGGATGTTTCCGTTTTCGAGACGGACGGAGCATAATTCGCGATACGGAAACTCTGAACCGATATCGAAGGTCTCCGGCAAGCTGATAAAGCAAGGTTCCCCGCCCACCGCAGCCGTTTTCAAGCCGTTCGCAGCGCCGTATTCGGAAAGAGCGCTGCCCGCCGCGGTATATAAAACAACCGACGACGCGCCGGCAAACACATCCTCACCGATAACGGAAGCCTCCGCACAGACGAATGCCGAAAGCTCCGTGCAGCCCGCAAACGCGCGGTCGCCGAGGGAATCGAGCCGTCCTATGACAATTCGCCGCAATGCGGAGCAGCCCGCAAAGGCCGAAGCCTCAATCGACCGCAAGCCGGCAGCGCGTTCGACCGAGGAAAGCGAAGTGCAGCCGGAAAACGCCCGCTCGCCGATATCGGTGACGGAATCCGGCAATGTGATTCTCGCAAGCGACGCACAATTCAAAAAAGCGCCGGCCGAAATCTCATAAATTCCATCCGGAATCGAAACGGAAAAAAGCGACGTGCAGCCGGAGAATACATATCGGCCGAGCGCATCCATCTCCTCCGGCATTTCCACCCATTCCAAAGCGGTACAGCCGGAGAACGCACCCTCGCCGAGCACACGGACACCGTCCGGAATCCGAATGCCGGTGAGCGCCGCGCAGTCCTCAAAGGCGCCCTGCGCAACCTCCGTCACGGGATATCGGACGCCGTCCGAAACGACATAGGCCGGAACGGCGAAAAATCCCGCAGCCTCCGGCGCCGAAATCAAAACCGCGCTGTCCGCCCGCACGGAATACGTCACGCCGTCCGCTCGGAAATCCGCTCCGAGCGTCGGCATATATTCCTCCGTGACCTCGACCTCGAAGCTGTGATAAATCCCGCCGAGCTCGATGCCGACCGTGCTTTTTCCCAAATCCGAAAATTCATATTCCGCCTCATACCGGTCGATGGATACCGTTTTTCCTTCCGACGTGCGCGCTTCAATCAGAATGGAACTTTTGTCGAAAGCCTCTCCAATATGATAGGTCTTCTCCGGCTTCACGATCCGGATTTCAAAATCCTCGATCAGCACAAGCTCGATTTCAAGATGATATTCCCGTTCATGCGTGCCGTCGGTAAACCGCAGGACAAAACGGTTTTGCCCCTCGGCAAGCGGGATCGCGCCGTTCTCGACATACTGCTCGCCCGTCGAATCCGAAAACACGGTGACACGGTCATAGCTCGAAACGATATCATAGGTCATCACCGCATATTCGCCGTATACCGTGCCGGAAATGACGTCTCCAGACAGCGTATATCCCTCAGCCAGCGTGAAGTCCGGCGTATAATCCTCTGTCCTGCCGCAGGAGGCGGCGCAGAGCAGAAAAAGAATGACGGCAAAGGCCGGCAGATATTTTGTAATCTTCACGTTTTTTCATCCTTCCCGAATCTTTGTTTACTTCCTTAAAAAAGGGATTTCATGCGTTTTATCTGATAAAATTCGTCCGAAGCTTCGGCTCATATGCGGGATACGGCACGCCCGCCCGGCGTCCCGCCTCGATGCAGCGAAGGAGCCACGTCATGTTCTCCGCCAGCGTGCGGATGGTCTGTAAGCCCTCGAGGTCGCGCTTTACCTCCTCAGGCGTGTTTCCATGCACCTGATTCCAGTATTGGGAGCTTACCACCGGCATATTCGTCATCATGAAATATTTGTTGAGGATCTCAAACGCTGCGGATGCACCGCCGCGCCGGCAGGAAACGACAGCCGCCGCAGGCTTGCCCGCCATTTTTCCGCCTCCGGCGTAAAACAGACGGTCGAGAAACGACGTGATCTGTCCGGAAACGCCGGCGTAATAGACCGGCGAGCCGACGATCAATCCGTCGATGGAATCAAGCTTTGCGAGCACTTCATTGGCCTTGTCATCGACAAAGCAGCGTCCCGTGCTTCGACATGCGCCGCAGGCGATGCAGCCGGCGACCGGCGCTTTGCCGAGATACAGGATTTCCGTCTCAATCCCGTTTTTCGAGAAAACATCCGCCGCTTCGCAAAGCGCCGTATAGGTGCAGCCGTGCTCGTTCGGACTGCCGTTGATCAGCAATACTTTCATAAAAAGCCTCCAAGTCATATTTTTTATTATTATATCGGTAGAATGTGAAAAAATCAACGCTTCCCTGCGATGTCCTATAGGATTTCGTCCGGAGATGGCGCATTACTGAAAGGCAAAAATGATTTTTATTCAAAATAACATTGACAATATTAAAAAAG
>URZF01000158.1 GCA_900552255.1 uncultured Eubacteriales bacterium
AAAGAAAAATGTGACCTGCGCATGGCCTCATGCGTTTTACATACAGGAGGGACAAAAAGTGCTCTTATCTTTGGACAGCAAAACGGCGCTTGAAAAAGCTTATGACCGATATGCCGACATGCTGTATCGTCTCGCGCTCTCCCATTTGGGCAGGCGAGAGGATGCGGAGGATGCGGTTCAGGACGTCTTTACAAAATATGTCGGCACGTCTCCTCGGTTTTCCGACGACGAGCACGAGCGCGCATGGCTCGTTCGGGTTACGGTGAACCGGTGCCACGATATGCAAAGACGCGGAAAGCTGCGCTGTCATGATTCGCTCGATGATATATCCGAGCTTCCGCTTGCGGCGGACGAAAGTGAAAACGGCGTATTGCAAACGGTGTTTACGCTTCCGGAAAAATATAAGACGGCGATCGTGCTTCACTATTTGGAGGGCTTTTCCGTCGAGGAAATATCGTCGATGCTGGGATTATCGGGTTCTGCCGTTAAGATGCGACTGTCCCGCGGCAGAGAGCTGCTGAAAAATCTGCTTGATAAGGAGGAAATTTATGTTTGACAAGAAAACCGTCGACGCCTATAAGCAAATTACGGCGCCGGATGAACTGAAAGAAAAAGTCATGGCGGCATGTTTTGTCGATAAGGCTCCCGAGAAGAGAAATTTCTTCGGAACCATGAGAATGTATGCGACACTCGCCGCGTGCTTTGTCCTTGTCATCGTTTTCTCTGTTTTTGCCGTCGGGAATTTCGGCGATCTTTCGGTTTCTGTCTATGGAAAGACGCTTACTTCCGAGCCTATGGTATTGTCCAATTCGGAAATCGAGCCTATTGCGTATTCCGCCGAACCGAGAGCTCTTTGCCGGACGAGTGTTCCGGTGGAGATCGAAGTCAGCGGCGAAACGGAGATATCCGTTTCCGATGGGATGATGAAGGTATGCGCCGCCGAAACGGAGGAGGAGCTGTATTCCGGTACCGAATTTACGGCTGAAGAAAACGTGCTTATTTATTGGACTGTGGATGCCGATGAAGCGGCAACGCATTTTGAAATGGCGATAAACGGTCGGAAAAAAAGCTATGTGCTTCTGCTGGATTTCGATGAGAATACAAAGCAATGGGCAATATGCAGAGAAAAGCAAAAGAACTGATTTGGGAGGTCTGTTTACATGAAAAAGCTATTGGCTTTGATGCTGGCAGCCGTTATGATTTTGGCGATTGCTTCCTGCGGCAAAAGCAGTGAGGAGGATACGACGAAAGCAAGTGATACGACAAAGCCGGAGACGACCGCTTCGGAGCAACCGACATCACCGGAGGAAACGACCGCTTCGGAGCAAACCACGGCGCCGGAGGAGACGACGGGGGAAACGGAACTTCCGGAAATGCCCGACGCGACGCTTCCGGAGCTTATCGATGAGATTTATGAGGTCCATCCTGTCGATATTTTTGTTATGACAACGAAATGCGAGCTTAGCGATGCGGATTATATGAAGTATGCGATCGGACTTGAAAGCGTGGATAAGGTTTCGGAGGCTTATACTTCCGGTCCGATGATGTCCTTCAGGCTTATGAGCTGGCGCTTGTCCGCGTAAAGGCTGCGGCGGATGCAGAAGCGGTAGCGCAGGAGATGCTCGAGGGCGCCGATCCCGGCAAGTGGGTCTGTGTGAGAGCGGAATCCGTGCAGGCCGCGGTTTCCGGCGACTTGATTTTGCTGGTGATGTCCTCGGCGGAGGAAGCGGCCGGCTTGGTTGACGCCTTCCAGACCGTCTGCGGCGGCGAGCTCGATTTGGTTTTGAAAAAATAATATACACCAAAAAATTATTTGAAAATTTAAAGGAGATTTTGAACGATGAAAAAATTACTTGCATTTATTCTTGCAGCAGCGATGATTTTTGCCTTTGCCTCTTGCGGCAAGGAAGACCCTGAGGACACGACCAGAAAGGATCCTTCGCAGACGACCGAGGATACGAAAGCGCCGGAGGATACGACCGCTCCGGAAGATACGACAAATCCGGAGGATACGACCGGCGGCACGGAGCCGGAGGTCCCCGCAGCAAGTGCGCTTGACGTCCTGAATAAGATTTGGAATTCGTTTGACGATGAGGAAAAATTTGCGGTGATAGGCGGAATGGATTCCGAAGACAATATTGTCGACGGCGCTCCGGGCAGTTTCAGCGTCGAAAAAGCAGAGCTGCTCGATTCCACGCTTGGCTTCCCACAGGACTCCGCCTCTAAAATTGACAGTGCCGCGTCCCTTATCTTTATGATGAACGCCAATTCCTTTACGGCAGGCGCTTATCAGGTCAAAAATTCTTCCGATATCGAAACGATCGCTGCGGCGATCAAAGACAATATCATGAACAGACAGTGGATGTGCGGCTTTCCGGATAAGCTGATCGTCATCAGCGCCGGTGATTCGATTGTTTCCGCTTTCGGAAACGAAGATTTTATCGAGCTTTTCAAAACCAAGACGCTTGCGGCGCTCGACGGCGCCAAGCTTCTCTATGAGGAACCGATTCTCTGAGCATAGCGGCAGCTTTCATCAGTGGGAGAGACGAAAGCTTCTCCCACTGAAATAAAAATACACACGGGTAAAAAACATGTTATTTTCCAGTATTCCGTTTCTTTACTATTTTCTGCCGTGCGTACTGATTCTGTATTTTGTAGTGCCCAAATGCTTGAAAAACACGGTGCTGCTTTTGTCCAGCCTTGTTTTTTACGCTTGGGGCGAGCCGAAATATGTTCTGCTCATGGTGGTGTCCATTACGCTTGGCTATGTATTCGGGCTTTTGATCGAGGTGTGGCGTGGAACGAAGCTGTCGAAGCTGTTTCTCATTCTTTCGATCGTGACGAGCATCGGACTGCTCGGATATTTCAAATACGCAGATTTCTTTATTGCCAATTTCAATGCGGTGACAGGGCTTTCCGTACCGCTTCTCAAAATCGCGCTGCCGATCGGCATCAGCTTCTATACGTTCCAGATCCTCAGTTATACCGTAGACGTTTACAGAGGCGAGGTCAAGGCGCAGAGAAATTATATCAGTCTTGCCGCTTATGTGGCTCTGTTCCCGCAGCTCATTGCGGGGCCTATCGTCCGTTATTCCGATATCGCGGCGCAGCTGGAATCGAGAACGCACAGCTTTTCCAATGTTGCACTCGGCACACGCCGTTTTATTCTCGGTCTTGCCAAGAAGGTACTGATCGCGAACGCGCTCGGTGAGCTTTGCGATATCTTTAAGGAATCAAACGACAAATCCGTTCTTTTCTTTTGGCTTTACGCGATTGCGTTTACGCTGCACATTTATTTCGACTTTTCGGGCTACAGCGATATGGCGATCGGGCTCGGCAAAATCTTCGGCTTTGATTTCCTCGAAAACTTCGATTACCCTTACATTTCGGGGAGCATTACGGAATTTTGGCGCCGCTGGCATATGTCGCTTGGCTCGTGGTTCCGGGATTATGTGTATATTCCGCTCGGCGGCAACCGTGTATCCAAGGCCCGCTGGTTTCTCAACATATTCATCGTCTGGATGCTGACGGGCTTTTGGCACGGCGCCGCATGGAATTTCATCGTATGGGGACTTTTCTTTGCGGTCCTGCTGATCATCGAGAAGCTGTGGCTCTTGAAGCCGCTGAAAAAATCGAAGGTGCTAAGTCACATTTATGTGATGTTCTTCGTCATCATCAGCTTTGTCATCTTTAACGCGGCGGATATGAAGGAGGCTGTTGCCTATATCGGAGGTATGTTCGGAGCCGGCGGCATCCCGTTTATCTCCGAGGAATGGCTCTATTATCTGCGCAGCTACGGCGTCGTGCTCATTGTAGCGATCATCGGCTTCGACAACGACCTTGACGATCTTGCCCGGCATCGGCGCGTCAATGGAGTGCTCACCGGCACCTGCTGCAACAGCT
>URZF01000159.1 GCA_900552255.1 uncultured Eubacteriales bacterium
GAGTAAAATCGTGCGGACGAGCGAATCTTCCATCCGACGCGACTTAAAGGTATTAGAAAGCAAAGGCTCCGTTAAAGGAGAGTTTTTATAAAAGCCGGTAAGGCGTTATAAAACCGCAAGCAATACCGCTGACAGAAGCAAGAGACACGAGGCGGTGCCAAGCATGCCGACCGCCATGCCGCGCTTCCCTGCGCGGCCCAGGATGCGGCGCGCTACAAATGAAACGGCCGCATGAAGCGCGTCCCATATCACCGCAAACGGAGCCAGCAGCACGAGCAAAATCGATAGCATGAGCTTTTTCCGTCGATTCTCTTTCCGGAGCGGCGCGCCGCTTTTCCGGCAGGGAGCCACAGGACGCACAGGGCATTCGACCGAAAAGGAATACACCTTGCACCCTTCTATTATTCTATAATCACAGTTTCCCATAGCCGCACCTCAAATTTTACCGTTTAATGTTGTTCGCAAGGCGATTATACAACCTTTTGCGGTAAATGTCAAGTGGTTTTTCAGAATTTTTTACCCCAAAATATAATTTTTTCAAAAATCCTCGTTACAATCTGGGCTTTCAATGATAAAATATTACCGTAAAATATAATTTCGGAGGTTTTCTGTCATGGAATGGCTCGAAAACATCAAAAAGCTCAAAAAAGAAAAAGGACTGACCAACGAATCCCTGTCCGAAAAATCGGGTATATCCGTCGGGACGCTCAATAAGCTTCTCAGCGGCGCAACGACGGACCCCAAGCTCTCTACCCTGCGCCCCCTCGCAGACGCGCTGGAGGTCTCCCTCGACGAGCTGCTCGCTATCCGAAAGGAAGATGCGCCGGGACTGCCCGCCGCGCTCGCCGCAAAGTACGGAGAGCTTGACGATTCCGGCAGGGAAACGGTAGAATATATCATCCATAAGGAGCATGAGCGCGTCGCAAAAGACCGCGCGGCAAAGCCCTATTCGTTGGAGACGCCGGCCGTCAGACGGCTGAAGCTCTACAACATCGCGGTATCCGCCGGCACCGGCTCTTATCTTGCGGACGGCGATTACAGCGAAATCTCCGTCTATGCCAATGCAAAAACGGACGCCGCGGATTTCGCGGTGAGGGTATACGGCGACAGCATGTCGCCGCGGTATGAAAGCGGCGATATCCTGCTCGTTTCCAAGACCGATGAAATCGATAAGGGCGAGCTCGGTATCTTCTCGCTCAACGGAGAAAGCTATTTCAAAAAATACGGCGGCGACAGGCTCATTTCCCTCAATCCCGCATACCGCGACATTCTCCTAAACAATCATGATGAAATCGTCTGCTTCGGCAAGGTGATCGGCCGGCTGAAAAAATAAGGGCATCGGAAAACGCAGAAAGGCCCGACAGTTTCAACCGCCCAATCAAAAACTTCAATCAATAAAAGGTGCTGTATTGCCAAAACCGACGCTTCTCCGGGAAAATCCCGGCAGCGGCAAGACCACGGCGGCGGGAGCCTTGCAGAAAAAATTCGGAAGAAATACGATTCGTCTCGCAGGATGTCGTCCGTCATGACATGCTATGGGTCAAGGACGGAGCAAAGACAGCCGCGCTTCTCTTGTTCATTTTGCTTCTGCAATACGGGAAGCAGCATTCCGGGGCGACAATCCCGGAGGACATTTTGGACCCCGAATGCTATGCCCTGCTCTTTGGGACGGCGGTCAAAGAATCCGGTGCCGGCATTTGCGCCATTATTATGACCTGCCGTTTGGAGAAACGCTGCGGCGGCGCGGCACAAGACCGAATACGTCCCGCTTCGGCGAAGCGCATATGCGCGAGAAAGATTATCGGAAGAGCATATCCGAAACGATATTCTCCAAGGACATTTCTCTCGACGATGCAGTCACAGAATCTTTCAGGACGTGAAAAACAAAACGAAAAATCACATGAAGCAGAAAGAAATGACAAAACGGCTATCAGCAAAAACGCAGCCGGGAAAACTTAAAAAGCCGGTAAAAAGAGACTCTCTCCCATAATTCAAAAAATGCCAACCCACTGCCAAGATGACACGATGTCTTCCCGTGTCATCTCCGGCGGTTACATTTTTCTCGCCCATCACGGCGGCGTACAAGCTGTAAATGACATCGTCCATCAAACACGCGCAGCCTTGGAAAGCATGGCACACACATTGTCGACCGTCGGAGCTACGCTTGACGATCTGGTTCAAGTGGATCTTTATATCAAAAATGCTGCCGGTCTCCGCCGCGGCAGAGACGTATTTAAGGAGTATTTCAAAAACGGCGCTCCCGCGAGAATGACGGTCGTAACCAAATTTGTAGGTTCAAACTGTCTGTGCCAAATGGATGGTATCGCATATAAACCGGCAGCAAAATAAAAGATATATACGATATGGAGCTGTCATGTCGGCGGTTCCAGAAAAATCGATGTCCCGGTCATCTTCTCGGCAGACAAAGTCCCGCACATTCCGTTTCCTCCCGCACCTCCCGGCGCAGCCAAATCACGGCGGAAAGGTTGAGCACGGTCATAATCGCGACGGAAATATCAGAAAGCTTCCAGACCATGCTTTGCGACATCACCGCGCCGAGAAGCGTCACCGCGCAGTAGACGGCAAGATATACCCGCTCCGCTTTTTTGGAAGCCGTGAAGTAGCCAAGGCAGGTTTTTCCGTAATACGCCCAGCAGATGACCGTCGCAAACGCAAACAGAAGAATCGACGCGCTGATCAGATATGCCGCTTTCTTGCCGTAATATTTGGAAAAGGAATAGATCACGAGCAGCATGCCGTTATCCGTGATAAATTCGCCGTCATTTGCGAGGAGGATGACAAGTCCGGTCAGCGTACACATGACGATCGTATCGAAAAACACCTCAAAGATTCCGAGAAGTCCCTGCTTCGCAGGGATTTTTGTGTCGGAGTTGACATGTGCCATCGGCGCAGTCCCGCATCCCGCCTCATGCGTAAAGGAGCCCTTGGCGACGCCGTGCCGCAGCGCGCCGGAAAGGAGAAATCCGACGACACCGCCGGAGGCGGCGGAGACGGAAAACGCGCTTTGCAGGATGGTGCGCATCACCTCGGGGATCCGGTCGGCGTCAAGAAGGACGGCACGGACCGAGATAAACAGATACACCGCGCTCACCACGGGAATCGCCACGGCGGTCACGCGGGAAATGCCCTTGAAGCCTCCGAAAATGACGACGGCACAGATCACGGCGGTAACAATGCCGAAAATGGGCTTTGAAAAATTGAAGGTCGACGATGCCGCATCCGACGCCGCGTTCATCTGGACGATATTTCCCATCGAAAACGAGGAGATAAGTCCAAGTGCGGCAAAAACCGCGGCAAAAATGCCGCCCGTTTTCCCGCCGATCCCGTTTTTCATATAATACATCGGACCGCCCCGCACACCCTCGCCCTCACCGGAGCGATAACGCATGGCAAGCACAATTTCGGCGTATTTGAGTATCATGGAAAGCAGTGCGGATATCCACATCCAAAAAAGAGCGCCCGGGCCGCCCATCACGATTGCGACAGCGACGCCGACGATATTCCCGACGCCGAGCGTTCCCGCAAGTGAGACGGACAGGGCGGCAAGCGGCGAGGTTTTTCCCGCGCCCTCACGGGAAAACATCAGCTTTATGCTTTTCCAAGGATGCAGAAGATAGAATCCGCCGAGATATATCGTAAAATAAAGTCCGCAGCCGACGAGAATCAGCGGCAGAAGGATGCCGACACCGGCATCGCAGAGCTTGCCAAGAAAGGTCAATGCACGCACCTCTTTCCGGATTTTTTCTCCATATGTATATGCGAGCGGGCGGAAAATCTTTCCGTTCCTCTCTCTTTTCCGTGATATTCGACAAAATTAGCACTCACATTCCGTTAAAT
>URZF01000160.1 GCA_900552255.1 uncultured Eubacteriales bacterium
ACGATGAAAAAAATCGGGGAAAAGCTTTCAAAATGGATCGAGAACAATCAGATATAAGAAAAAGGCGGATATTCCGCCTTTTTCCTTTATAAAAAATATGTGCTTTTCTCACTGAGGAGAAAAGCACCAAAAGACTCACCGAGACTCCCGTCTCGGACTCTCATGCTTCTGCTGAGAAGCGTATACACACGGCTCGAAAGGTGTTGCAGTGCTCGCAAAGCTCGCACAGGCCACCAGTATAAACTGGAAAGCGATCTATACCCTTTTAAAGTACAATGCTAAAATCAATCGTATCACAATGCAATGCTTCGCATTGCAGGGCAACCTCACCGTGCGGGAAACAACTGCCGCTGGAAAGTCCGCGACCGCAGGCGCAAACTGCCGGATTGCACTCGACGCCCGTTCGGCGTGTTCCGCCGTGGCTTGCGTACCCCTGCGGTACGCAAACACGTGTCGGGAGCCGACGGAATACATTTTTGGCTCGCACCAACGGTCAAGCCGGAGGTTTGCGATTTCTTTTCGTTCTTTTCTTGTTCGTACAAGAAAAGAACACGTTTCTCCTTTGCCAAGGAGAAGATATGTGCTTTTCTCACTGAGGAGAAAAGCACCAAAAGACTCACCGAGACGCTGTCTCGGACTCTCATGCTTCTGCTGGGGAGCGTATACCCACGGCTCGAAGATGTTGCAGTGCTCGCGGAGCTCGCACAGGCCACCACTCACCGTGCGGAAAGCAACGGCGGCTTGGGAAGCCCGCGCCCGCAGGCGCAAGGCGCGCGCCGTGTGAGCGCCTCCCGGGGCGATGTTCACAAACACGGCGGCGGTTGACGGATCACGCGAGCTTCGCGAGCGTGGATGCCGTCTTTCATAGCCGCCACCGAACCGCTGCCGGCCGCACGAACGGTCAAGCCGGAGGCTTGCAGTTTCTTTTCGTTCTTTTCTTGTCCGACGGGGAAAAGAACGCACTTTTTATTTTTTCGGAATCAGCTTTTCCTTCCCGCTCATATACGGACGGAGCGCGGCGGGCACGTTCACCGAACCGTCGGCGTTCAGATTGTTTTCGAGGAAGGCGATGAGCATTCTCGGCGGGGCGACGACCGTGTTGTTGAGCGTATGCGCGAGGTATTTTTTGCCGTCCGCGCCGTTTACGCGGATTTTTAAGCGCCTTGCCTGTGCGTCGCCGAGATTCGAGCAGCTTCCCACCTCAAAATATTTTTTCTGACGCGGCGACCATGCCTCGACGTCGACCGATTTGACCTTGAGATCGGCGAGATCGCCGGAGCAGCATTCGAGCGTGCGCACCGGAATATCTAAGGAACGGAACAGGTCGACCGTGTTCTGCCAAAGCTTATCGAACCACATCTTGCTGTCCTCGGGCCGGCAGACGACGATCATTTCCTGCTTTTCAAACTGATGGATGCGGTAGACGCCGCGCTCCTCGATGCCGTGCGCGCCTTTTTCTTTGCGGAAGCACGGGGAATAGCTGGTCAGCGTATAGGGCAGATTTTTTTCATCGAGGATTTGATCGATGAACTTGCCGATCATGGAATGCTCGCTCGTGCCGATGAGATAGAGATCCTCCCCTTCGATTTTATACATCATGGCGTCCATCTCGGCAAAGCTCATGACGCCGGTCACGACGTTTGAGCGAATCATGAACGGCGGCACGCAGTAGGTAAAGCCGCGGTCGATCATGAAATCGCGCGCATAGCTGATGACGGCGGAATGGAGCCTTGCAATATCGCCCATGAGGTAGTAAAAACCGTTTCCGGCGACGCGGCGCGCGGAATCGAGGTCAAGCCCGTCGAAACGCTCCATGATATCGCTGTGATAGGGAATTTCAAAATCCGGAACGACCGGATCGCCGAACCGCTGCACCTCGACGTTTTCGCTGTCGTCCTTTCCGATCGGGACGGAGGGATCGATGATATTCGGAATGGTCATCATGATCTTTGTGATCTTTTCGTCCAGCTCCGCTTCCTTGGCTTCCAGCGCGGCGAGCGCCTCGGAATTTTCTGTCACCTGCTTTTTGGCTTCCTCGGCCTCGGCCTTTTTGCCCTGCGCCATGTATGCGCCGATCAGCTTGGAGACCTTATTGCGGTTTGCGCGCAGAGCATCCGCCTCGCCTTTTGCCTTGCGGTTTTCCTCGTCGAGAGCAATGACCTCGTCGACAAGCGGTAGCTTGGCGTCCTGAAATTTGTTTCGGATGTTCTGCTTTACGATTTCGGGATTTTCTCTGAGAAATTTTAAATCCAGCATGTTGCTTCTCCTCCGTAAAAAATAAAAAAGCCTTTTCCTCCCTCCAAAATGGGACGAAAAGACTCCGTGTTGCCACCCAACTTGCCATGCCTCGGGGCACGGCCGCTCAACGGTATGATAAGGGATACCGTCCCGCGGATCTCTCCGCATGCTCCGGAAGCGGACAGAACCAAACCGCGCCTACGGGCTTGCACCGACCGCCGTTTCTCTTCCCGCGCAGCATTTGGACTGTTTTCCATCCTCGCAAATAAAATATTATGATTCATTATAAGACTTATCTTCTGAAAAAGCAAGAGATTTTTGAAATATTTTTGATTTCTTTTCTTTTGAAAGGCTGCTATCGAAAGTCTTTACAAAAAAGTCATAGTTTATGTGCGGGTTTCCTTGATTTTTAGGGGCTTACGTGATATAATTGATTTTGTAAATTGAATACGTATGACGAAACACGAATCGGTTTTTTCGTATCGGAATTATCAGGAGGAAAGGCGATTTGTATATGAAAAATGTTGAACGCTTCAATGCCGTCATGAATTTTGAAAAACCGGACCGGCTTCCCGTCATGGAATGGGCGGGCTGGTGGGGCGATACGCTGAATCGCTGGTATGATGAAGGGCTGTCCCGCGAAATTCCGTGGGACAGGATCCAAACGCATCTCGGTCTCGATTTCATCCGCCGCATTTGGATGCCGCTTGAAACGCCGGACTGTCCTCGACCTGCCTCTCACGGAGCGCCGCTGATCTATACCTCGGAGGATTACGACGCCTTTAAAAAATATCTTTATCCGAATGAAACGCACAAAAATTGGCAGAATAAGGTCGATATTCTGAAAGCTCTGAAAGAGGAGCACGACTGCGGCGACGCCGTTCTGTGGTATTCCTATGACGGCTTCTTCTGGTTCCCGCGTGTGCTGCTCGGCATTGAGAACCATCTCTATTCATTCTACGACGAGCCGGAGCTGTATCATCGGATTTGTTCCGACCTCGCGGATTATATCATCAGTCAGCTTCCGGTCATCTATTCGGTATGCAGTCCGGAGTTTATGGTGATTTCCGAGGATATGAGCTACAACAACGGGCCGATGCTCTCCGAGGAGCTGTTCGATGAGTTTCTGCTTCCGTATTATCAGCGCATCATCCCCGAGATCAAAAAATACGGCACCAAGGTCATTATCGACACCGACGGAGACGTTTCCATGATGATCCCGTGGCTCATTCGCGCCGGAATCGACGGTGTGCTCCCGCTGGAAAGACAGGCGGGCGTCGATATCAATCGTCTGCGCGAGCTGTATCCCGATTTCCTTTTCATCGGAGGTTTTGACAAAATGACAATGCCGAGGGGCGAGGAGGCGATGCGCGCGGAATTTGAAAGGCTGCTTCCCGCGATGCGCGCGGGAGGCTTTGTCCCGTCCTGCGACCATCAGACGCCGCCGAGCGTTTCTCTCGAAAATTATCATATTTACGTGCGCCTGATGAAAGAGTATGCCGAGAAAGCGGTCAAATGAAGAATTAACGGAATGGGCTTGTGTAATTTGTACAAAAAAAAACGAAAAAATTGTAGAATAAGCAGAATCTT
>URZF01000161.1 GCA_900552255.1 uncultured Eubacteriales bacterium
TGCCGTGTCCTGAAAAAGTCAGAGAATCACTTGGAAAATTCAATGTCGACAGCAACACCGTAACCCAAATAACGGAGAGAAATATTTATGCGCATGCCCCAATTTCAACGGACTCAAATATGATTACAGCGTATCCAAAAATTATTGCTTTTGCTGCGGAGGACATTTTAAGCATCATTATGAAATCATGCTCGGCGTAAAATTAAAAACACTCGAAATCCTATCCTCCCCGCTGGACAGCAGCGGAAAAAATCCTTGTGTGATGAAATTTGCGCTTCAATAAACCTTGGCCGATTCTCGCCGCATCATGACTGGAAAACCGCCGTGATAAACATACAAAACCACAGTCTGATGACTGTGGTTTTCTTTCATGCGATTGCTCGCCAAAAGATTTCAAAAGCCACGCGGCAAACAAATTTCCGCAAATTATCCGCGCATTCCCTTTACAATCGCACAAACGGGTGCTATAATGAATAGAAAAAGCAAAAACAATCCTCACATTCGGGAGGCAATCATGTATCCGATTCTCAAAAAACGCTATCTGAATGAAGCAAAAACCACAATCGAAATGGTGGTCGAAGCGCCGCTTGTCGCGAGAAAATGTCTTGCAGGGCAGTTCATTATCTTCCGCATCGATGAATTTGGCGAGCGCGTACCGCTCACGATCGCGGATTATGACCGCGAAAAAGGCACCGTGACCATCATGTTCCAGCCGGCCGGCGCCTCCACAAAGAAGCTTGCGGCGCTTTCCGAGGGCGACACGATCCTCGATTTTGCGGGCCCTCTTGGAAGACCGTCCGAGGTCGAGGGCTTTTCCCGCGTCGCCGTGGTGGGAGGCGGCGTCGGCTGCGCCATCGCCTATCCGGTCGCCAAGGCCCTGCATGAGGCGGGCGCCGAGGTCGACATGATCGCCGGCTTCCGCAGCCGCGATATCGTCATCCTCGAGGAGGAAATGCGCGCCTGCTCGAATCTTTATATCACGACGGACGACGGCTCCTATGGTGAAAAGGGCTTCACGACCAATAAATTGAAGGAGCTGATCGATTCCGGCATCCATTACGACGAGGTCGTGGCGATCGGTCCGGCGCTCATGATGAAATTCGTCTGCGCGGTGACAGCTCCCTACGGAATCAAAACCGTCGTTTCCCTCAATCCGATCATGATCGACGGAACCGGCATGTGCGGCGGATGCCGCGTCACCGTGGACGGCAAAACAAGGTTTGCCTGCGTGGACGGTCCTGAATTTGACGGACAGCTCGTGGACTGGGATGAGCTGATCAAACGGAACGGATATTACAAAGAAGAAGAGGCGGCGCATGCCTGCCGGCTTACAGGAGGTGCCCGTCATGGCTGATTTAAAATCGAAAAAAACGCCGATGCCGGAGCAGGAGGCTTCGCGCCGCGCTCATAACTTTGACGAGGTCGCGCTCGGCTACACCGAAGCGGACGCCGCGGCAGAAGCCGCGAGATGCCTCGCCTGCAAGAATGCGCCGTGCATGGCGGGATGTCCCGTAGGCGTCCGCATTCCGGAATTTATTCAAAAAATCAAGGATGGCGATATCGGCGGCGCCTACGAGGTCATCACCTCGACCAATCTGCTTCCCGCGGTATGCGGCAGAGTATGTCCCCAAGAAAATCAGTGTGAAGGCAAATGTGTGCGCAACAGGATGGGAGAGCCTGTCGGGATCGGCGCGCTTGAACGCTTCGCCGCCGATCATCACAGAAACCATAAAAGCGAGAACAAAAATACGGTTCCGCCGCAGAAAAACGGCCATAAGGTAGCGGTTGTCGGCTCCGGCCCGTCCGGACTCACCTGCGCCGGCAGTCTTGCCAATAAAGGATACGATGTGACCGTGTTCGAAGCGTTTCACAAGGCGGGCGGCGTACTTGTCTACGGCATACCGGAATTTCGGCTCCCGAAAGAGATCGTACAGGAGGAAATTGACGGACTGACCGCGCGCGGCGTCAAGCTCGTGACCAACGCTGTCGTCGGCCGTTCCCTTTCCGTTGACGATCTTTTCGACGAGGGCTTTGAAGCGGTTTTCATTGGAAGCGGCGCCGGTCTGCCGCAGTTTATGGGGATTCCGGGAGAAAACCTGCTCGGCGTTTTCTCCGCCAACGAATATTTGACGCGAATCAATCTCATGAAAGCGTATCTCGACGAATATGATACGCCGATCAAAAAAGCGGAGAAAATCGCAGTGGTCGGCGGCGGCAATGTGGCGATGGACGCCGCGCGCTGTGCAAAGCGCATGGGAGCGGAAAAGGTCTATATCATCTACCGACGCAGCATGGAGGAGCTCCCCGCAAGACGCGAGGAGGTGCACCATGCGATCGCGGAGGGCATCGAGTTTTGTCTGCTCAGCAATCCGGAAAAAATCCTCGGAGACGAAACAGGTCATGTCCGCGCCGTCGAATGTGCGCAAATGGAACTCGGAGAGCCGGACGCCTCCGGACGCAGACGTCCGATGCGCAAGCCGGATTCCGAATTCACCTTGGAGGTCGACGCCGTGATCATGGCCATCGGCACGGTTCCCAATCCCCTCATCAAAGCCACGACGCAGAAGCTCGACACGACGCCAAAGGGCTGTATCGTCGCGGACGACGGCGGCAGGACCTCCCGCGAGGGCATATTTGCCGGAGGAGACGCCGTGACAGGCGCCGCGACGGTCATCCTCGCGATGGAAGCCGGCAAAAAAGCGGCCGAATCGATCGACGAATACATAAAAAACCTATAAAATAGAAAACGGGCGAGCCTTAACGGCACGCCCGTATTTTTCTATTTTTCGGCTTAGCCGCAGCAGCAGCAAAGCACGATGACCGCAATAACAATGATCCAAAGGCAGTTGTTATTGTCAAAAAGATTGCACAGACAGTTCATAAAAATTTCCTCCCTTCGCCAACGATGTCAGCAAATATGAACATTTAATCTTTAAAATTGATATAGGAAGAAATCTCAAAAGGATTTCCCCTATCTGTTATCATATTATGAAGGAGGTCTCTTTTTGTTACGGGATTTTTATCAATTTCGTGGCTGCTTTTTCTTTGCCCGTCCGGATGCTCCGATCGCATATCCCACCGAGAATACCAATACGCAGAAAACCAAATTTACATAGACCTCAAAAAGCGCCAGCGGAACGATCACGTAAAGCATTGTTCCGAAAAAACCGAGCACACCCGTCCCCAGTCCGCCGATGATCTCAGCCGCATTTACCAAAGCCTCGGAATCGGAAAATTTTGCGATGACATAGATAACGGTATAAACGACTGTACAGAGAATCGGCAGAGCATTGGCAATCAGTGCGGATTTCCCAAAAGAGACGCCTGCTCTTGCAAACAGAGCGCCGGCAAAGCCCCAGATCAGAACGGCAACGGCAAAAGCGAGGATTCCGAGTATCGCAAAATCCTCCGTTTGACCGAACGCCATCAGCAGATTCAGTTGCCACACATTGAGTTAGTGGACATCAAGGAACTGGCCCGTAAGAAACGGATGACGGCACAGTTCTCTCCACTTTTACTACAGAAAATACGGGAAGCACTGGAGCAGAAGGAACAGGTCATCTTGTTCCAGAACCGACGGGGTTTTGCTCCGATGATTGAATGCCGCACCTGCGGATGGGTACCGCGTTGCAAGAACTGCGATGTGAGTCTGACCTATCACAAAAGGCTTCACCAGCTGACGTGTCACTATTGCGGCTATACCTATGCCGTGCCTACAGCTTGTCCGGCTTGTGGAGGAGTGGAACTTATGAACCGCGGATTCGGCACGGAAAAGATTGAAGACGACATCAAGCAGATTTTTCCGGAAGCCAAAGT
>URZF01000162.1 GCA_900552255.1 uncultured Eubacteriales bacterium
ACGACTACTTGAATCCGTCAATTTCGCCAAAGTATACAATTTACAAATTAAGCCTTGTAATTAGGCCGAAAATGACTATAATAAATAAGTATAAAATCGACGAAAGTAGATAATATTTATCAAAATTAGACAAAATGAAACGAGAATATTTAGAACAAAATGTATATGAAGCCTTTTTGAGGCGGCTGCGGTTTCTCTTTGAGGAATTTGACAACATCTATGTCTCCTTTTCAGGCGGAAAGGACAGCGGACTCTTGCTGAACCTGACGATCGATTTCAGGAACCGGTATTATCCGGAGAAAACGCTCGGCGTGTTCCATCAGGATTTTGAAGCGCAGTACACGGTCACAACGGAATATGTGGAGCGCACGTTCGAGCGGATCAAGGATCAAGTGGAACCGTATTGGGTCTGTCTGCCCATGGCGACAAGAACCGCCCTCAGCAATTATGAAATGTATTGGTACCCGTGGGATGACACCAAAAAAGAGGATTGGGTGCGTCCGATGCCGCAAAAGGAATATGTCGTGAATTTGGAGCACAACGTCATGACCACCTATACCTATCGGATGCCGCAGGAAGATCTCGCGAAGCAATTCGGCAGATGGTACCGCATCGCACACGGCGAAAAAAAAACCGTATGTCTGCTCGGCATGAGAGCCGACGAATCCCTTCAGAGGTACAGCGGCTTTCTGAACAAAAAGTACGGCTATAAAAACAGATGCTGGATCAGCAATCAGTTCAAGGACGTTTGGTGCGCCTCACCGCTGTACGACTGGTCTGTAAACGACGTATGGCACGCAAATTATCTGTTCGATTACGACTATAACCGCCTTTACGATCTCTATTATAAGGCCGGACTCAAGGTTTCACAGATGAGGGTGGCCTCTCCGTTCAACGATTATTCCAAGGACGCGCTCAATTTATATCGGGTGATCGATCCCGAAATATGGGTGAGGCTGGTAGGACGTGTTCAGGGCGCCAATTTCGCCTCCATTTACGGCCATACCAAAGCGATGGGCTACCGCGGCATTACCCTGCCCGAGGGTCACACATGGAAATCCTATACGCTGTTTCTTTTGGATACGCTGCCGCCAAAGCTGAAAAACAATTACATCAGAAAATTCAACACCTCCATCCAGTTTTGGCACAACACGGGAGGAGGCTTGGACGAGTCGGTCATTCGGGAGCTGGAAGAGCACGGCTATCACATCAGACGAAACGGCGTCTCCAACTATACGTTGAACAAGAAGTCTCGCATCGTTTTCGTAGGAGCGATTCCGGATCATACGGATGACATCAAAGCCTCCAAGGATATTCCCAGCTGGAAGAGAATGTGCTTCTGCATTTTAAAAAATGACCATACCTGTCGGTACATGGGATTTGGGCTCTCCCGGCAGCAGCAAAAACGCTTGGATGCCATCCGGCGCAAATATGAAAGCATTGAGGAATTTGATTATGGAATATAAAAGCCCCGTATACAATGTAATAGCCGTCCCCATTGAAAAAGTCAAGCCCAATAACTACAATCCGAACAAGGTCGCTCCCACGGAAATGAGGCTTCTATATGAAAGCATCAAAGAGGATGGATATACCATGCCGGTGGTCTGTTATTATTCAAAGGCAAAAGATTACTACCTCATCGTAGACGGGTTTCATCGCTATCAGATCATGCTGGATTATCCGGACATTTATGAGCGGGAACGCGGGCTGCTTCCGGTCTCCGTCATCAATAAGCCCCTTGATAAGCGAATGGCCAGTACCGTCCGCCACAACCGCGCCCGCGGCAGCCACGATGTGGATCTGATGAGCAATATCGTAAAGGAGCTCCATGAGCTTGGCCGCTCCGACGAATGGATTTCAAAGCACCTCGGTATGGATAAGGATGAGATCCTTAGGCTCAAGCAGATCACGGGAATCGCCGCGCTGTTCCGCGATGTGAAATTCGGAAAGGCTTGGCAGCCGTCGGATGAGGAAGATACATAAAACCCGAACATAAATATGAAATGAGCGCTCCGGCAGATCCATTCCAGAACCAGCTTCCCGTTTGTATCCCAAATGATCGATGAAAAGGACGGCGCGCTCCATATGACCGACAATTTGCTCGGAACGCCGAGCGCATAAGAGGCCACGTTTTTATCGATCAGCATAAGCGGGATGAGCTTGTCGTTCCGTATTCCCCATAAGCGCCGCGAGCAGCTCCAAGCCCGAAGCAAAGCCCAAAATCGCAGCGGCCTGCTCAGGCAAGTCCTTGGTCGAGCCCGAAACAGTAAGTCCTTGATCACCGTTCCCTTATAAGTCATGTCCAGCCCCTCGGAAAGCGCCGTAAAATACCGTTTCACCTCGAACGACAAGTCCACGCTCCGCCTTTCGGCCTGCTCCTGCAAAGAAGCCGGCGCGGGAAAATCCCGCTCCTCCGTAAACTCGATGACCTCGTCCTTGTCCCATGCGCTTTCATCATCATCCATAAAAATAATACGACCGTCTGTTTCCCTTCAAAAGAATGGCATGTGCCAAGTCCATAACGCGGCCGGTACGCTTCTATCTGATCGCCGTTTTCCAAAACCGTGCTTTTCCCGTCTTTCAAAGGCACAGCGCAGTCCTGCACCTCAAAAGCATCATCCGGATATTGAGATTTTTCCAAATGAATGTTAGAATTTGCACAGCCATTTAAGAAAATGAGCAGAACTACAAAAACAGCCGGTCATCGTTTTGTCATTCCATTCACCTGCTTCTCTCCGATTTCATCACCGACATAAAATCGCAAGCGTTACCGTAAATTCTTCCGCATAATGATACAGCCCTCCGTTTGCCGGCCAACCCGTATAAATCCCCGCTTTTCATACATGGTCAGGGGGCCGTGAAAATCGTGATCCTGCCCGTGGGCGTATGGATATACTTCCACATATTCATATCCTTCGCAAGCGGCGTCCTCACAGACCTTTTCAAGCAGTCTTGTCGCAATACCTTTGTTCCTCATCTCCTTGGCAATGCAAAAACAAACGATGGATTTTACTTTTTCCGTATCCTCCGTATCATCAAAAAGGCTGCTCAGGACCGTATGATAGCTGCGTTTATCATTGGCGTTGCACCAGCCGACCGCTTTTCCTGCGTGATATGCCAAATATCCCCGCATGCCTCCGTTTTGGATCAGCCTAATCGCGCGGGCACGGTTATCCGCTCTGCCTGTCTTTCTGTACACCTGTTCAAGCGCCTCGCTCCAATCATTTCGCCTGTCGAGCTTTTCGTTCCAATGGTAGCACATGCAATAGCAGCCCGGCCATTCATCCTCATCGGAAAAAGCGGTATTATCAAAATATTCAAGCCAATCGCTCAATAACTCCGGAGTTAGCTTTTTCACTTCAATTTCCATAATATCCTCCTACGAAACGATATCTTTTACAGATCGGATTTTGAACAAAAAACAGCAGGTCAAAAAATCAATCTGCTGTTTCACAATATTCTTATTGAGCCAATGCGGGGGTATAACGCGCAAGCCCAAGCCGCATACGAGAGCCATGTATTCGGTTCGCAGCAAAAAGCGCCGGAACGGTCCTTGTGCAGCGAGCAATGATAAATCCAACCCCCTCCCTCATGTAATAAGGCTCGGAGCCGTATTAACCGCATCCGATAATTGGGCGCCGGCATCGCCGGCTGGTGCGGGCGACAGGACTTGAACCTGCACGGTTGCCCACTGGTTCCTAAGACCAGCGCGTCTGCCATTCCGCCACGCCCGCATACATCGTTTTTGGTTGATTTTCCTATCAATAC
>URZF01000163.1 GCA_900552255.1 uncultured Eubacteriales bacterium
AATTATACGCCTGTCAAATGAAAACGGCTTTTGTCACAAGAGGGTTGCATCGCTTCTTTGTGCCGCATTCCGAAGTCAAATACGACCTTTCCTTCTTCGAGCTTCAGATAAGCGTCGAACGGCTTCCCGTTTTTGCTGATAAATCCCTGTATTTTTGCGCTTCTCCCCGTTTCGAGCAGCATCTGCATATTGGATTTTGAGATCACGCGGCGGCAAAGGAATCCATAGACGGAGAACGTGCAGCCGTCCTTGTATCCGCTGCAGCTGTATCCGTTTTTATAGCGCACAACGTCCTTGCCGCAAAGCGGACACTTTCCGACGATATCGCCGAAAAAGCCCGTATCCTTGTCCGTTTCCGGCGGCTCCTTCGGGCGGCTGAACACCTCCGCGATTTCCGCTTCGGCAAGCGCTATGCTCTCCTCGACGCTCATTTTTCCGTGATACACCTTTTTAAGCGCCCTGCCCATTTCGCTTGTCTTGTACTTGTCCATCGAGATCTTCATGCGAATGAGGGCTTTGATCAGATATTCTCCGTCCGGAAGGATGTAATAAACGTCCTTTTTCAGCTCGATATAGCCGCTGTTCCGCGCATTGTCGATGATACCCGTCCTTGTCGCCTCCGTGCCGAGCTCAAGCCCCTCGAAGATCGCGCGGTAATCCTCCTCGTCATTCTCCGCATCGGGGGCTGCATCGGAAGAAGCGTCCGAGGCGGTCTGCGCTGCGCTTTGTTCCTCTCGAAACGGATTTTTCAGATAATTGTTGAGCGTTTCGATCGTATAGTGCTTCGGCGGTGTGGTTTCCTTCTCCTTCGGCTGAAACCGGATGTTCACCTCGTCTCCAATTTCCAGCTTCGGCAGGATTTTATCCGATTTGGAATAATCGTCGTACTTTGTCCAGCCGGGCTCGAGAATCACGGTGCCCTTTAAAGAAAATTCCTCGTATCCGCCGACGTCGATTTTGATTTCTGTCTTTTCCGCGACGCATTCCTCCGAACAGAATACGGCGACAAAGCGGCGCATGATCGCCGCGTAGATCTGATTTTCTTTTTCCGACAGCGCGCCCTTCGCCGGTATTTTATATGTCGGCGTGAGCGCCGAATGGGATTCGATTTTGCTGTCGTCAAAAATCGTTTTCTTATCCTTGAATGTGACAGGGTATCCGATTTTCCCTACATTTTCAAGGATTTTTTTGACTTTATCCTTTTCCGCCGTCGCCAAATACTCGGAATTGGTCCGGGGATAGGTGACGTATCCGTTCTCGTACAGCCGCTGGATGATTTCAAGGCTTTCCGTCATCGGCATCTTGTATTTTTTACCGAGCATATTCTGAAGCTTGGACAGCGAATAGAGCTTTCCGGGGGACAGCGTGTCCTTTTTTCTTTTTTTGTCGGTAACAACCGCCTTGGCAGCGTTGTATTTTTCGCACAAGGCTTCCGCTTTTTCCAGCTCATCCTTGCCGAATTTCTGCTTGCTGGTAAGCTCGACCACTTCTCCGCCGGTTTCCTCTTTGCTGACGATTCCGTAATAAAGCTCCGGAACGAAATTCCGAATCGCCATATCACGGTCGTAAATCGCCTTCACGATCGGAACGATGACGCGCCCGATGCGCAGAAGCTTTCCCGTTTTCAGTGTGGCGTAGCGCGTCAGATTGACTCCGTAAAGCCAGTCGATATACGTTCTCGCGAAGCCCTCGTCGGCAAGGCGCTGATATTCGCTTTCATCCTTCATGTCGGCAAGCGCGGCGGCGACCGTCTCCGGCGTTTGGTCCGGGAGCCAAAGGCGGAGAAATTTTTTGCTTTCCGACAGAGCGTTCTCCACGCATAGACGAACGATGATCTCTCCTTCGCGGTCGGCGTCTCCGGCATTGACAATGGTATCGACATCCGGTCTGCCGCAAAGCTTTTTGATCAGCTCAAATTGACGGGCGGCTCCTGCGTCCGTCTGTTTGGCAGCATCCTTTTTGATGCGGAATTTGAATTTTTCCGGAAAGCATGGGAGATTGTCCATCGTCCATCTGACGGTTTCCGGCGGATTCTCCTCATAATCCTCGATATCGCAAAGGGAAAAGAGATGACCAAACGCCCAAGTTACGAGAAAGCCTTCTCCCTCATAATACCCGCTCATTTTGGCCATCCTGCCGCCGATGCCCGCAACGATATTGCGGGCAAGGCTCGGTTTTTCAGCGATAATGAGAATCATACGTCAACAATCCCTTTTTCAAGTTTGATCAGCCTGAGACAGCATTCTGAACAGATGCCGGCTCCTCTGGTTTGGCTTTCTGCTTGGGAAATTTTCGGCTGATGATAAGATAACAGATAAAATGCGCGCAGGCAGTCAAAATCCATGAGATCGGATAGGACCAGAAAAGAACCTCCCATGTGCGGTGTGCGGCAAAATAGGTATGGATCCAAACGATACGGAAGCCGCAGATTCCGATAATAGAGACCGCCATCGGCACGGTGGAGCGTCCGAGACCCCGGAGCTGTCCCACCAAAACGTCCATAATGCCGCAAAGGAAATAGGTGCTGCATATAATGACGAGCCGGCGATATCCAAAAGCAACTGCTTCGGGATCCTTGGGAATATAAATGCGCAGGAGCGACTCTCCGAAAACAAGACCGATTGCGCCAAGGACGACGCCGACAACCGTCACACAGGCAACACATTGACCGAGAATCTTTTTGGTGCGTTTATATTCGCCGGCGGCATAATTCTGCCCCGTGAAATTGAGCGCAGCATGGTACAGCGAGTTCATCGACATGTTGATGAAAGCTTCGATATTGGAGGATGCGGCGCTGCCGCTGGTGTACGGCGTGCGATTGACTGCAACATAGGAAACGTCAAACGAGTTGATCGACGACTGTATCAGCATGTTGGATATGGAAAATACCGAATTTTGGATGCAGGCCGGCAAGCCGATTTTAAAGATCTGCGCCATCACGTCCGCATGAATGCGGAGCTTTTTGATCACAAGCCTGCACATCGTGTGCTGCCGCATCAGACAGACGATCACGAGCACTGCCGAAATCATCTGCGATATAATGGTCGCAAGGGCTACCCCCGCGACATCCATATGAAAAGCAAGCACGAATACGATATTCAATATCACATTGACGGCGCCGGAAAGCGCCAAAAAATAAAGCGGCCGCTTGGTATCTCCGGTCGCTCTCAAAACCGAGCTTCCGAAGTTGTAAAGCATATTGAAGGGCGCGCCGATAAAATAGATTTTCATATAGAGCGCCGACTGATCGATGATCGCCTCGGAGGTATCCATCCATTCGAGAAAAGTACGGGAAAAAAGAAGTCCGATGACCGCTACGATCACGCCGGAAATCAGCGCTATAGAAATGGAGGTATGTACCGCCTTGTGCGTCGCTTCCCTGTCGCCTGTCCCGTATCCGCGTGCCACAAGAACGCTGGCGCCGACGGAAAGCCCGATAAAGGCATTTACGATCAGACTGGTAAGCGAACCGGTCGCACCGATCGCGCCGACCGCCGTATTGGAGGACGCCGAAAACTGTCCGACGACGATCAGATCCGCCGCATTGTAAAGCAGCTGGAGCATATTGGTCAGCATCAGCGAAACGGAGAAGCGAATGATTTTTCCGAGCAGCGGACCGCTCGTCATATCGATTTCATAATTTACTCTTTTTCAGTTGAACTACTTTGATTTTCCCGTTGACTGGTTTCACTGTCAGGTAATGGAACCACATAATTCCGGAGTTGCATCGTCAACGTCTTTACAGACTGCAATACA
>URZF01000164.1 GCA_900552255.1 uncultured Eubacteriales bacterium
GTGATCTGACCCACGCGGGTGTTTTCCACACCGAAATTGACCTTCAACACAGGTGTATAAATAGAATCGATAGGCAGAATGCCGATCACATTGTTCTGCATATTGGCTTTATTTCTTTCAGCGGAAATATAGCCTCTGCCTTTATCCAGGGTAATTTCCATATAGAGCCTGGCCCCGTCACCGAGGGTTGCAATGTGCATTTCGGGGTTGAGAATCTCAACCTCGCTGTCGCATTTGATGGAATCCGCGGTAACCTCGCAAGGACCCTCCGCACTGATTTCCACGGTTTTGGCACCGTCGCAGTGCAGCTTTGCCGTTAAGCCCTTCATGTTGAGGACGATCTCAGTCACATCCTCTTTCACGCCTGGTATCGTGGAAAACTCATGGAGAACTCCGTCAATCTTGATGGAGGTTACGGCAACGCCCGGCAGTGAGGAGAGCAATACCCTTCTCAAGCTGTTCCCCAGCGTTGTGCCGAAGCCGCGCTCCAGCGGCTCCACCACAAACTTGCCGTAAGTTCCGTCGGCAGATAATACTTCGGTATCAATTCTAGGCTTTTCTATCTCGATCATTAGCGACCCTCCTTGACCTTAGGCACACAGTTGTATTGGTAAGTGATGCCAACGCGTATTGAAATCAACCGCATGGGCATTATTTGGAGTACAACTCGACGATCAAGTGCTCTTCGACAGGGAGATCGATATCCTCACGAGCAGGCATTGCAGCGACAACGCCCTTCAAAGAACTCTTTTCACGCTCCAGCCAACGAGGCACGGTTACCATCGGAGCATCTTCGCCGGTCAGCTTGCTGAACTTGACGGAGGAACGGCTGGTTTCCGCCACTTCGATCACATCGCCGGGCTTTACCAAATAGGAAGGAATGTTGACTCTCTTGCCGTTGACGGTAAAATGGCCATGGTTCACCAGCTGTCTGGCGTCGCGGCGGGTGCTGGCAAAGCCTAAACGGTATACCACGTTGTCCAGGCGGCGCTCCACCAGGATCAGCAGGTTCTCGCCGGTCTTGCCGGACATCCGGGTTGCCTTCTCATAGTAGGAGCGGAACTGCTTCTCCAGGATGCCATAGACAAACTTGACCTTCTGCTTCTCCGTCAGCTGCAGGGCATACTCGCTCTTTTTCTTTCTCATCTGACCGCCGGGGTTACGGTTGGTCTCCTTCTTGCTGTAACCCATAACGGTAGGAGAAATACCCAGCGCCTTGCAGCGCTTGGCGATCGGCTGTGTATTCTTTGCCATAGTTGCTTTTCTCCTTTCCTTCGATCAGACGCGGCGTCTCTTGGGGGGACGGCATCCGTTGTGAGGAATGGGAGTCACGTCCTTGATCATGGTGACTTCCAGACCCACGGCCTGCAGGGCACGGATGGCGGCCTCACGGCCGGAACCGGGTCCCTTCACATACACTTCCACGCTCTTCAGACCACAGGCCTCAATGGCCGCCTTGGCTGCGGTCTCGGCCGCAGTCTGGGCTGCATAGGGGGTGGACTTTCTGGAGCCGCGGAAGCCCAGGCCACCGGCGGAAGCCCAGGACAGGGCATTGCCGTTGGTATCGGTCACAGTGACCATGGTGTTGTTGAAGGAAGAGCGGATATGGACGGCGCCCTTCTGCTTGCCAAAGGTGCACTGGCACGCGGGAGCGTCACCGCCGTCGTCACGCCGAATGCGGAAATCGCGCAGATGTGTATCGAGGACGCCGCCCTTTCCGAAATCATCAACGCCGCCGAGATCATCCTGCCCGACGGTGCGGGCGTCGTCATGGCTTCGGGGATTTTGGGAACGCCTCTGCGCGGAAAGGTGGCGGGCGTGGAATTCGGGGAAAACGTCCTTTCCATGGCCGCCGATATGGGGAAATCCGTTTTTTTCCTCGGCGGCAGGCCCGGTGTCGCCGACACCGCCGCGGAAAAGCTCCGCACCAAATTTCCCGCTCTGCAAATCTCTGGAACAAGCGACGGCTACTTTGAAAAATCCGGCGCGGAAAACGACGCCGTCATCGACAAAATCAATGCCTCTGATGCGGAAATTCTCTTTGTCTGTCTCGGCGCGCCGCTCCAAGAGAAATGGCTCCATGAAAACAAGATGAAGCTCACGCACGTCCGTCTCGCGGCGTGTCTCGGCGGCTCGCTCGATATCTATGCCGGTACGGCAAAACGTGCGCCGAAATTTTTCATCAAGGTGCACATGGAATGGTTCTATCGCCTCATCAAAGAGCCGAAACGAATCGGCCGGATGATGAAGCTGCCGAAATATATCGCGGGCGCCTATCGTGACGCTCGCAAGATGAAAAAAAGAGGATGACGGATTCCGTCCTCCTCTTTTTCATGAATTTTTTTGAAAGCAGCATCAAAACGCCATGCGTCCCCATGTCATCTCCGACGTGCGGAAATCCGGCATCCCGAGGATCTCTCTTGCGCGGTCGACGTAATGGATATAATTTTCAAGCGGCGTTCCGTTCGGTATCCTGTGGTCAAGACCGAAAACGATTCCGCCGTCCATCATGCAGGGCTGCATTTTGTAGGCAAGCTCCGCGTCGATCTCCTCTTTTGTGCGGCGCAGCACATGCTTGTCGATCCCGCCGCGGAAGGCGATCTTCTGCCCGTATTTTTTCCGCAGCGCGACGATATCCATGCCGCCCGCCGGCTCGCACGGATAAAAGATGTTGATCCCGCCCTCGATGAACGTATCGATCAGCGGATTCATATTGCCGTCGCTGTCCTGACAGAAAAGCTTCGTGCCCGCATCCTTTACAAGCTCCCACGATTTCAGGTAATACGGAATGATATATTCCGAAACGGTGGCAGGTCCGATGAGCGGAGCGGTTTTTCCCGCCATATCCTCATGCACCGAAAGCTGATCGATGACAAGACCGGAGGAAATGATTTCGGAGAGCACCCGCACATTCGTCTCGGAAATCGTATTCAGGATATCGAAGATCAGCTCGGGATCCTCATAAAAGGCGATACAGCAGTTCTCCTCTCCCATCAGCTCGCGCAGAATATCGAAACCACCGAGGATCTCCGATTTGATGAGCGTCCCCTCCGATTGAAGCTTTTTTGCCTTTTCGATTTCCTCCGCGGAAAGGCGGCACGCATCATATTCAAACATATGCTTGATTTTCAGCCAGTCGTCCATCGTTTCGACCGGATAGTTTTCCGGCAGAGGAATCGTCGAGGTTCCCTTATCCATTCTCACACGCCGGCCGTAATGGTCGATTGCGACGTAATACCGTTCATTGTCCTCCAGGACGACCTCCTTCGGTCGATGTACGGAATCGAGGTCTCCAAGCTGATAATACGGCACATAGTCAAACGCAAAGCCGCGCATGGCGATCTGATCCTCCGTCGCTCCCTGCGCCCGCCATTCCTCGGCAAGACCGACGATCGGTCCGAAAAGCTCGGAAAACATCGGCCGTTCGGGATGGTTATATGTCATAAGGTCCACATACTGTCTGTTTGTCCACTTCATAAGGTTTCCCCTTTTCATGATCGTTTTTTTCAGTTTAGCATGAAATCCTCAAAAATGCTATTGATTTTTGTAAAATAAATTTGTAATATTGTATACAGGAAAGCCCTTAAAAGACGTGTCAGAATACGTCTTTTCCTTACTGCACACGGCTCCCGCCGCGCTCATTTTGCAAAGCCGTCCATGAAATCGAGCCGCTCGATGATGGCCTTATCTTCCAGACCGGTAGCGATCACGGTGATCGTACAGCTATCGGACTTGGACTCATCGTACATAGCGCCG
>URZF01000165.1 GCA_900552255.1 uncultured Eubacteriales bacterium
AAAATAAGCGTGAAAGTATTCGGAAATTTTATATCTGATACAAAATATATTATAGCGCGATTCGTAAAAAAAGTCAATCTCCTTTGATATCCAGTAAATAAATTTGTCTATTTTGTCGAATTTGCCCGCCTGCGATTGTTCAGTATATCCAATCTAAAAAACAACCTTTTTCAAATAAAATCCAAAAGAAAGGAATTTTACATGTCAAAAGTCAAATGGAAAGCCGGCGCGCTCACCGCTCCCGTTCCGCCGGTCATGGTATCCTGCGCCGGAAAGGACGGCAAGCCCAACATCATCACCGTCGCTTGGACAGGCATCTTATGCACGCATCCTCCTAAGACATATATATCCGTCCGTCCGGAAAGGTATTCCTATCCCCTGATAAAGGAAAGCGGCGAATTTGTCGTGAACCTGACAAGCCGCGGGATTGTCCGCGCCGCGGATTTCTGCGGGATGCGCACAGGGCGCAAGGTGGATAAATATGCGGCGTGCGGGCTGACACCGGAATACGACGAAAGCTTCGCCTGTCCCGCCATTATGGAAGCGCCCCTTTCGATTTATTGCCGAGTAGACCATGTCGTGCCGCTCGGCTCCCACGACATGTTCATCGCGGATATCGTGCAGATCAGCGTAGACGAAGCCCTGATCGACCGTTCGGGGAAGCTCAGGCTCGACAAGGCCGGACTCTGCGCCTACGCACACGGGGAATATTTTGAGCTTGGACAAAAGCTTGGCAGTTTCGGCTTCTCGGTTGCCAAAAAGAAAAAACACATGCCCGAAAAGAAAAAATAAACAAGGGCGTTTCCTTGAAAAAGGAAACGCCCGCTTTCGCCCTTTTGCGGAAAAGGGCGCTTTCGTCAAGCTTCCCTTTCCGTCGTCCGTCCGATGAAGATATTTAGCTGCGGCTCCCTGTTTACGGCACCGGCGTCTGTTCCTCGGATGCCGCCGACTGCTCGGACAGAGCCGTCGCCGCAGGCACTTCCGCGGTCATGGCCGCCTCCGGCGCTCCGGGCGTCGGTTCCGGTACCGGTGCGGCCGAGGATTCTGAAGCCTTCGATGGTCTGCCGCCTCCTTTGACCGCCTCTTTTTTGATCGCGCCGGACCGGATCAGCGCAAATTTTGCGCATGCGGGACCGATCAGCTCATACAAAACGGAGGAGGCGAGAATAATGGTCATGAGGAGATTGCCGATCTCGTCCGGCAGGATGCGCTTTGCAAGATACGCAAGCCCGATGGCGACGCCCGCCTGCGGAATCAGCGCCACGCCGAGGTAATTCCGGATCGGCTTTTCCGATTTCACGGCAAGACAGCCGAGGTATGCGCCGAGATATTTGCCGAGAATGCGCACAAGGAAATAGACGATACCGACGATCCCAAAGGTGGAAAGCGCGCCGACATCGAGATTCATGCCGGATAAGACAAAGAAAATCGACATAATGGGCGGCGTGAAGTTGTTGATCTGACGGTACAGCTCGTCGTCCCGCGTCATGTTCATGTAGACCGCTCCGAAAATCATGCAGGAAAGCAGCGGCGATATATCGAAAATCGAACAAAGTCCGGAAAGTCCCAAAAGCATCGCAATCGCGAGAATCAGCCGGTTGTCCGTGCTGCGCTTCGGACTGCTGAGGAGCCGCGCCAAAATCAGAGCAAACACGGCGCCCAGTATCATCGCGCCGATGTTATAGGCGATCGGGAGAAGCACGCTCGCCGCGGATACGCTGCCGGTCTCCACGGCGTTCACGATGGCTGCCACGATGCTGAATACGAGCAGACACACCACATCGTCCAGCGCCACCACCTGCAAAAGCATGCTGACAAATTTACCGCGCGCATGATACTGATTGATGGTCATGAGCGTGCTCGCGGGAGCGGTCGCCGTCGCGATCGCGCCGAGCAGCAAGGCCAGCATGAGATCAAGCCCGAAGCAGAAATACATGACCACCGTGACCAGCACGCCCGCGAGAAGCGCTTCCAAAAGCGTGATCACAATGACCGAAGCCCCGGTCTCCTTCAGCGTTTCCTTTTTGAAAAAACGTCCGATCCCGAACGCGATGAAGGCAAGCGCGATATCGCTGACAAAGCTCATATCGTCCACGATGCTCTGCGGCACCAAATTCAAAAGATGCGGACCAATAAGGATGCCGGCGATGATATAGCCGCTGACGTTCGGAAGCTTCAAAAGCTTCGTCAGTCTTGTGACAAGAAAGCCGGAAAGCAGGATGATCGACAAGGTGATCAGAATCGCTGTTCCGGGTGAAAACCGATCCAGAAAATTTGTTAGCATGATAAGCCCCGTTCTGCCGTGAACATGACGGCAATATAAGTATAATATATGACAAGCCGGCAAGAACGGCATAAATCCTCACATAAAAAACGACCAGCAGCGAAGATATGGCTCCGCCGCTGTTAAAGATAAGCCGAAAACCGAGGTCAGCACAGGCATTCCGGCTTTTTTCGTTTTTATCTTGCTTTTGTTCTGTTATCATGATATACTGTTTCTATCATAAATGCAAATTATAATTCTTTTTATATCCATAAATTTTAGGAATGGTGATTAGAAAATGCTGGATATCAAGCTGGAAACCCTGCTAACCGTATATGAAAAAAAGAATTTCACAAGGGCTGCCGAGGAGCTTTCTCTCACACAGCCCGCCGTCAGCCATCACATCGCCCTGCTCGAGCAGGATCTCGGAATCAAAATCTTCCACCGCAGCAAAGGAGAGCTGAAACTGACGGCCGAAGGGGAAATCGTGATCAAGTATGCCAAGCGCATCAAGGCGCTGTATGAGAAAATGCAGCAGGAGATCTCCGACGAGGAAAAGCATATGACCAAAATCCGGGTGGGAATCACACACACTGCGGAAAGCAGCGTCATCGCCGAGGTGCTTGCCAAATACGGGAACGCAAATACCGGCATAAGCATAACAATTATAACTGATACGATAAATAATCTTTATGATATGCTCTCTAATTACGAATTGGACCTCGCAATCGTCGAGGGCAATATCAACGATCCCAGGATCAGCGCCCAGCTTCTCGACACGGATTATATCGTCTGCGTGGTGTCGAACAACAATCCGCTCGCAAAAAAGAATACCGTGACGCTCGCCGACATCAAAAAAGAAAAAATGATTCTGCGGCTTCCGAATTCGGGCACCCGCAACCTGTTTATGTCACATCTGGAAAGCCTCGGCATGTCCATCGACGATTTCAACGTGGTGCTCGAAGTCGACAACATCGCCACCATCAAGGACCTCATCCGCAAGGATATGGGTATCTCCATTCTCGCGCACAGCGCCTGTCTTGACGAGCTGAAAAAAGGAAAGATCACCGCTCTGCCGATCGAAAATCTCAGCATGATACGCGGGATCAATATTCTGTACCACAAGGATTTCGGGCACAACGACATCCTTCAGGCCATCACAAAAATCTATAACGAAACGGCGAAGATCTACAAATGACGGAGCACCGGCGCTTTGGCTTCTGCGCCTACAATACCCTTTTCCATCACCGAACACTCGCTTTTCACACGCTTTATCGTCACCGCCTGTTAAAACAAAGAAAACCACCGATTCGGTGGTTTTCTTTTATGGTGGGAACAGCAGGGATCGAACCTGTGACCTCACGGATGTGAACCGTGCGCTCTGACCAGCTGAGCTATGCTCCCATATCTGCGGCAAAAAATATTTATATGCTCGCTCCGCGAAATCCAGCGTTCAAGCAATTTCGAATATTTTGTGTTTT
>URZF01000166.1 GCA_900552255.1 uncultured Eubacteriales bacterium
ACCCAATGCAATTTCAAAGATCGCTAAAATCAAGCCCTGGTTGGCATGGAACCTTGCAAACGGAGACTTCGGAGCCGCGATCAGCGGGATCAGAACAAGCCACGACAGATAGGAAAGAATGCCCATCACCTTGTTGGACTCAATATCGGCGGGATCAAAGGCCGAGGTGTCGTCTTTGGTATCGTTGAATTTGTTGAACGCTTCCTCCGCCCGGGCGCCGAAATCGCTTCCGTTTTCTTTTTTCTCGGACGTCTCTCCGACTGTGGCGCCGCAGGACGGACAGGCTTTCGCGTCCGTTTCAAGCTCCGCGCCGCATTTGCTGCAAAAAGCCATAAATCTTCCTCCCTGAAAATGATTTTTATATCACCGCAGACATGCTTATATCTCCGGGATTTCCACATCCACCTCATGTCCGAGTGCCGCGGACTTGGCAATGGAATCGATGATCGCCTGATTATAGAGGATTTGGCTCGAAGGAACCTCTACCGGCGCGCCGTCGATGGCGTTCAAGAAAGAGCGGATCTTTTGGTAAAACAAGCCGCCGCCCTTGTTCTCGACAATCGGGATCGTCGTCTCCACACGGCTTCCGGCGATATCGGTATAGAGCGTCATCGGCCCTCCGACGGAACCGTTCCAGCATTCGGTGGACGGAATCCGAAGCGCCGCGTCCGTGCCGAGAATCACCGTGTCTCCGGGCGTATCCAGGTGCATCGCCCATGAAATTCTGAAATCAAGAACGATGTCGCCCTCCAGCCGGATGAAGGCCGCGGCGAAATCATCGACGTCAAACCGCGCGGCATCCGCCGGCTTCTGATATTTCGTGCTGGTTCCGAAATAATTGGATGTGTATCCCGTCACCGTAAGCGGCTTCGGATAGCCGATGGCGTTGAGCACCATGTCGAGCGAATAACAGCCGATATCTCCAAGCGCACCGATGCCGGCGGTCTTTTTCTCGATAAAGGTGCTGTTCGGGATGCCGCGGCGGCGTCCGCCGCCCGTTTGAATGTAATAAATCCTGCCAAGCACACCGGATTCCACGATTTCCTTGATTTTTCGCATATTGGCGTCATAGCGCGGCTGGAAGCCGATGGTCAGCGCCTTGCCGCTCTTTTTCTCCGCGCGTATGATTTCCGCCGCTTCCTCGGTCGTCACGCACATCGGCTTTTCAAGCAGAACATTGACGCCCGCCGAAAGCGCGGCGATCGTACATTCCGCATGGGTCACATTGTACGTGCAGATGCTGACGCCGTCAAGCTCCTTTTCTCCCTCAAGAAGCGCCTTATGATCGGGATAAAAGTGAATTTTTGACAGATCGAGATCAAATTTTTTCGCGAATTTTTCCGCCTTGCCCGGCACAAGATCGGCCAGCGCGACAACGTCGACATCGGGACACGCAAGATAGCTTTGCAAGTGAGCTTCCGCAATCCAGCCGGTTCCGATGATTCCGATTTTGTATCTTCTCTCCGAGCTTTTTTCCTCCTGCTCCGCCGCTTGTGTGAACTGACCGAGCACTTCGTCTCCTGATTTTGCCATATTCATACCTCTCTTTTCCTCATATTCCATCTGCATCAAAGCAGTTTATTTTCGAGAATATACTTCGCGCTGAGCGCGACCTCCTCCAGCTTGACAGCGCCCGGACGGCTGACGCCGTCCTGCTCGACGATCACCCATTCGGCGCCCGCCTTTTTGCAGGCCTCCATGATTCTCGGGACATCCTGCAAGCCGTATCCGACGGGACGGTAGGAAAAGTTCCCTTCCTCCTCCTTGGCATCGTCCCCATCGCAGATGAGCTTATACATGTTGTTCTGCGGCCGGCCTTTCAGATAAAAATCCTTGATATGGACGGTCGGCGCGCGTCCGGTATATTTCAAGACATAATCGGCCGGGTCTACGCCGCCGACATTTGCCCAGCAGGTATCGATCTGCGTTTTCAGATATGCCGCCGGTACGCGGTCATAAAGCATATCCAGCGCCAGCTGCCCGTCGACCGTTTTGAATTCAAAATCGTGATTGTGGTAGGATACGACAAAGCCCGCCTCCGTATACCGCTTCGCGACCGCGGCAATCCGCTCTATCGCCTGCTCAAAGTCCCCGATTACCGGACGCAGAGCTTCCACAAGATACGGAACCGCAATGTAGGGACACCCGATCTTGTGATAGGTTGCCGTCACTTCGTCGAATTTGTTCTCCAAATCATCAAGCGATATATGCGCGGAGACCGGAGCAAGTCCGTATTTCCGGAGCATTTCGACAACATGGTCGGCGTCATAGCCGTATAATCCGGCGAACTCGACCCCCTCGTAACCCATTTCGCTCACCCTTTTGAGCGTTCCGTCAAAATCCGCTTTGGCATCCGCTCCCACGGAATAGAGCTGCAAAGCAAGCTTCAAAGACATGCCACCCTCCTTCGCGCCTATGTATGATAGGCGACTATTGACCGAATCAGCATCGGTTTATTCTTCGCTTATTTTATCACAGCAGTTATATGAAGTCAACATAAACAGACGAAAAACATCGATATTTTCCTGCTCAAAGAGAACACCTCTCAACTGCCGTCTCTTTATGCCCGTAATGAAAGACCGTGTATACTATACTTCTGCCGTCTTGCCTACGGGATCGTATAATATTCTACCTCCGGAAAATAATAGCGGTCTGTTCCGTTTTCCGCGGGACTATGGAATGCGGTTCCAACTATCTTTCGCAAAAAGCGCCAACAACGCTTTTTCCCGCTCAAAATATAAAGAAAACACCACTGTCATTCGAACTTTGAGAGTTCGATTCCAGTGGTGTTTTCACATGTGATCTTTGTATAGAAGTAAAACTTAAATCCAAGCGCTAAAAATCCCGAAAAAGTTTTGCATTCAAAAATTATTTATGTAGAGATCAAAGTCTGTATCAGAAAATTGCGTCATTTTCTATGGATAGCGAAAAAGCGCCGCATTCTGCGACGCCTGCTCTATATTTAGTTATTCTGTTTTCAATTAGTGATTCAACATATCACTGATATACTGAACCAATTCTTCCCGGCTATAAGTTGTAGTTGAAATGTCATACAAACTACCGTCAACCGAGAACACTGCAATATTTAGAAAACATCAACATCCAAATAGGAATAATTGTTGTAATCAGCAAAATCCGTCGTTCCTTCGGGACATTCAACGTAAGCGCTTATATTTGCTTCTTTGCTGTTAGGGATATTTGCGATAATGTTTCCTTCCGGCAAAATACTGCAAAGTTCGGAATAACTGCTAAATTCATACCGTGCTCCAGATCTGGAATCGTCGATTTCCGAAAGATTAAAAATATGAATTAAGGCAGGTGTGCAGATGATTACCAATGCCAAGCAAGCTGCGACAATGCTCCAAGTTTGAAAATGATGGAACGCCTTAGGCTTTTATCGTCCTCACTTTTTCTACATACTCGGTAACATAGTAGTCTTTAATGTCATTCATAGAATAGATGATTTTTCTGTTTTTATACGTGAACTCCCTCGCTTTCTAAGTAGGCAAGTCATATTCGCTCTGCATCTCTGTCCTTTACGGGTTATTTATACAATATTGAAGAACTCTCCTGTCCTCTTCATGCTATGGCTTCCCTCCAACGAAAAAATCGGAACTTTCGTGCCTTTTACATATATCGCTCGTTCATTTCGATCTTCCGATAATCCGTATCTGTAAGGTAGGCAGAGTACAAAAC
>URZF01000167.1 GCA_900552255.1 uncultured Eubacteriales bacterium
TGAAAAACGATAAAAAACGGCCGATATATTATAAAAAATGCACAAAAAATGAAGGCTCGTTTGGATATGAATTTTGTATGAGGCGGCAAAGAGGCGCCGCCGGAAATTGCTTCTCTGCGGGCGCCTCTTTTGGATTTTGGGTATATGATATGGTTATGCGGTGATGGCCGGTTCTCCCTTTTCCGCCGCGGCGGGAATATCCGCCTGTCCTTTCATGGATTCGTATCCTTCGTCAAGGCCGAAGCTGACAGTAATCGCATTGTTGACTCTTTGCATAAGTACGTCGTCAAGGTGTCCCATTTTTTCACGCAGTCTGGTTTTGTCAATGGTCCGGATCTGTTCGAGCAGGATCACGGAATCCTTGACAAGCCCGTACTTTTCAGCGTAAACGTCGATATGCGTCGGCAGCTTCGCCTTTCCGAGCTGACTTGTGATCGCAGCGGCAATGACCGTCGGGCTGTATCGGTTTCCAACGTCATTCTGCACGATCAGCACAGGCCGCAGTCCGCCCTGTTCGCTTCCGACGACCGGACTTAAATCCGCATAATAAATATCTCCGCGTTTGATGGTCAATTTGGCTCACTCTTTCTTTTTTTACTTTCGGAGGGCTTCTTTTGCCTTCCGATTCTATTTTTACCAACTTACACTGTTTTTTAATCAGGAAAATCAAGAAACAGGTTGTCAAATTCTGACAAAATACGCCCTGTGACAGACCTTCCGTTATTATTGTATTAAGAAAGACAAGTCTTTGCCACACGCCTTTGTCCGGCGAAGCCGGGCAAGCGGACAAATATTCAAAGCCGCCGTGATGCTTGGATCCGGCGGCTTTGAATAGAGTGAGATTTAATCGAAAAGTCTTTCGATTTGGATCAGTCTGTTGTACTTTGCGACCCTTTCGCCTCTGGCCGGCGCTCCCGCTTTGAGAAAAACGGCGCTCGTCGCAACTGCGATATCGGAGATAAACGTGTCGGAGGTTTCTCCGGAACGATGAGAGATGACGGCTTTATAGCCGCTTCCGGCTGCAAGCCTTACCGTGTCGAGCGTCTCGGAAAGCGTGCCGATCTGATTCGGTTTGACAAGGACTGCATTTGCGATGCCGTTTTCGATGCCGGCGCGCAGACGCGCGCTGTTTGTCACGAAGAGATCGTCGCCCACCAGCATGATCTTGTCTCCCAGCCGCTTTGTGATCGCTTTCCAGCCGGCGTCGTCGTTCTCTCCTACCGGATCCTCGATGGATAAAATGGGATATTTGCCGCACCAATCCTCAAATTTGCAGATCAGCTCCTCCGCAGAGAGCGTAATGCCGCGTCCGGGCAAGGAGTAGTTATCGCCGTCTGCCCACTCGCTGGCGGCGACATCGAGAGCGAGCTTTACCTCGTCCGTCGTGTAGCCTGCTGTCTCGATCGCTTTCAGGATCAGCTCGATCGCGGCCTCATCGTCCGAAAGATCGGGAGCAAAGCCGCCCTCGTCGCCGACCGAGGTGGTATATCCCTCCTTTTGAAGCGTGGCGCGAAGAGCATGATACACCTCGCTGCCGATTCTGACGGCTTCGGAGATGGTTTTCGCACCCACTGGAACGATCATAAACTCCTGAATGTCGATGTTGTTATCCGCATGCCGTCCGCCGTTCAGAATATTCATCATCGGTACGGGCATGGAAACGCTCCCGTAGATGCCGCCGAGATAGCGATAAAGCGGCATTTCATAGGCGTTTGCCGCGGCTCTTGCCGCCGCAAGAGATATGGCGAGAATGGCGTTCGCACCGAGACGCGATTTGTTTTCAGTGCCGTCAAGCTCGCAAAGCCTGAGATCCAGCGTGCGCTGAAAGGAGACGTCGAGGCCGCGGATCGCCGGAAGAATGATTGTTTCGATGTCTGCGCATACTTTTTGTGTACCGCGGCCGGAAAAGCGGGCGGGATCGCCGTCTCTGCGCTCCGTCGCCTCGTATTCTCCGGTGGACGCGCCGGACGGCACGCTGGCCGTGCCGAAGCCGCCGCCCTCCAATGCAAGGTGCACCGTGACGGTCGGATTGCCTCTGGAATCCAGCGTTTCAAAGGCGCGAACGGATGAGATTTTTCTGTTTGTCATGACTCGTTTCCTCCATGCCCATAGGCTCTCCCAAACAGAACACGATGTTTGCCGGTGTATTTTGTTTGGGAAAATTAGAATATTGTGGAGATTATTGACATATATTGAATTACTTATGCGGCATCAACGAACGAAACGGGCGTAAAGGGACAAAAAATCCTCAAAATACTTGATTTTTTTATAAAAGTATGATATACTCATAGGAGAATTCCATCATTATGCGTGTATGGGATTCTGTCTTTTCTATTTTTGAGTGGGGCGGAAAGGGTGTTCTTATGGCTTCCAGAATCTTGCTTACCGTTTTTGAGCCGTTCGGCGCCGATAGGTGCAATCCGTCTGCCGAGGCTGTGAAAAGGCTGCCGGATCTAAATGGAAAAGAGATCAAAAAACTGATTTTGCCGGTCACGTGGAGCGGCGCATTTGCAGCACTTCTCTCCGTATGGAGGGAGTTCGAGCCGGAGGCCGTCTTGATGACGGGGCTTGCGGGCGGTTCCGACCGCATCCGGATCGAACGGATCGGAATCAACCTCTGCGGCGCTGTAAAAGATAATCTTGGAAAATATCCGGATGGAACGGAGCTTGGCGCTTTGGAACGGAAAATTGCGGACGGCGGTCCGGCCGCATATTTTACGACGTATAATAGCAGTGCCATTCTGCATGCTTTGCAGAAAGCCGGTATTCCCGCAGGCTTTTCCTTTTCCGCCGGAACGTATTTGTGCAATTATGTCCTGTATTCCTCGCTCGATAAGATTGCAAGAGAAAACAAAGACATCAAAGCCGGTTTTCTCCACGTGCCCTATGCGGAAAAGGAGAAGGAAAATGCTCCGTTTCTGCCGCTTGACACGATTGTTTCAGCCTTGGAGCTTGCGTTATCCAATATGTTTTAGGAGGTAGGATAATGAAGTATGTAAGGAAAATTGCCGCGCTGCTGCTTGCCGCTTCTTTGATTTTGGCAGTTTGCGCATGTACACCGTCAAAAAAAATACAGAATAAGGTTTATGAGTATTTGGACAGCAAATATAAGGGAATGGAGTTCGAGCTTATCGATTATACACAGGATAAGGAAACGAGCGGGAAATATACCATCAATGTTAAATGCCTGACGACAAATGTAGATTTTGAGATTTATTATACTTCCATGCTTACGACGGACAGTTATTCGGTAAGACTCGCGAATTCCGTGATCGACCCGCAGCTTGACGAGGCTCTGGGCGATGCCCGGGAGCTTGCCTGCGTGGAGGACGTTCAGTGGCTCGACCTCTATGCCGACGACAGCAATGGCTATAAATTCCGCGAGGTGGATGCCGGGATCTCCTATGATGTGAAAGACGTGAAGGAGATTTATCGTATCAAACTTTCCGAGCTTGAGGATGCCAATGAGGCGGCTCAGTGCGTCTATATGGTGATGACCGCTTTTGATAAAGAGGGCATTGAGCTTGATAAGGCGACATTTGAATTTACCGTCGAGGGTAAACCGATCCTGTTTACCACCGATACCACTTCGATCTTCTTGCCCTTGCTGACTTTGAACAGCGGGGGCTGAGCGAGATAGACATGACCCTGCTCGATAAGCGGAC
>URZF01000168.1 GCA_900552255.1 uncultured Eubacteriales bacterium
AAGAAAAGAACACGTTTCTCCTTTATCAAAGGAGAAGAATATGTACTTTTCTCCGCAGGGAGAAAAGATACCAAAAGAGCTGTTGAGGCTCCGCCTCAAACTCCCATGCTTCTGTTGGGAAGCATATACACACGGCTCCCAACAGACGGAACCGCGCACCTGTGTGCGCTCTCCGTCATTCGCCGTGCGGGAAGTAACTGCCGCTGGGAAGCCCGAACCCGCAGGCGCAAGGCGCGCGCCGCGTGAGCGCCTTCCGGCATGATGTCAACAAAAATGGCGGCGGCCCGCGGATCACGCGAGCCCCGCGAGCGTGGACGCCGTCTTTCATAGCCGCCATCGAACCGCTGCCGGCCGCACGAACAGTCAAGCCGGAGGCTTGCGGCTTCTTTTCGTTCTTTTCTTTCCGCAAAGAAAAGAACATGTTTCTCTCCTTTCCAAAGGAGAGGATATGTACTTTTCTCCGTAAAGAGAAAAGTACCAAAAGATTTACCGAGACTCCGTCTCGGACTCTCAACTTTCTGCTGGGAAGCACATACCCACGGCTCGAGAGGTGTTGCAGTGCTCGCGAAGCTCGCACAGGCCACCACTCGCCGTGCGGGAAGTATGTGCCGCTGGGAAGCCTGCGCACGCAGGCGCAAGGCGCGCGCCGCGTGAGCGCACTCCGGTATGATATCAATAAAAACGGCGGCGGTTGACGGATCACGCGAGCCCCGCGAGCGTGGACGCCGTCTTTCATAGCCGCCATCGAACCGCTGCCGGCCGCACGAACGGTCAAGCCGGAGGCTTGCGGCTTCTTTTCGTTCTTTTCTTGTACGTACAAGAAAAGAACACGTTTCTCTCCTTTCCAAAGGAAAAAGAAAAAGCATGCTACCGCATGCTTTTCTTTTTTATTCCGCCACGATGTAATTCGCGTAAGGTCCCCAGAAATAGTTCGTGACAAAGCTCGTATACGACTCCGCCGGAACATAGAAACGGCTTCTTTCGGGAAGCCCTTCCCTTGCGCCGCCCGACACATTGTTGACCGTGCATTTATCCGGATCCGCCGCAAGAATGTGGATTTTTTCAAGATTCTCCGCGCCGCGGAACGTGCCGTCCGGAATCTGACCGATGTTGTCCGTCACGAAAAGCTCCGTAAGTGCCCCGCAGCCGGCAAAGGTATCGGCGGTAAACGCCACAACCTTTTTTCCGTCGTAGGCCACAGGCGTCCTGAGCGTCGTCTGCGTTTTGCCAAGCTCCGTGACGCCAGTGATATATACGCCGAAATCCGTCACGTTATAAGTGAAATAGACCTCGTTTTCATCGTACTCATATACATCCGGCTCATCCGGATCATCCGGGATCTCCGGTTCGTCCGGCACCTCGATGTCCACCGTGATCTCGCCCATCTTGGCGGCAAGATCGATCGCGAGCTGCCTCGTATGCAGAACCGCGCCCGCGCTGTTGGTATGGAAATTGCTGTCGAAGAAATAGCCGGAGCGATAAAGATAATCGTTCGGATCGCCGAGCACCTCACAGTCGAATCGCTCGGAAAGAAAATCGGTAAACGCTTCGAGCGTTTCCAGCGTCGTATCGGGATCGACTGCCATCTCGTTCATCGGACAAAAGCCGAGATAGACCGTCGCGCCCTTTTTCTCCGCATATTTCACATAGTCGTTGACGTAGTCGATGAAATCCTCCGAAATCATCTCCGAATCGAATTTGATAATCATGCCGGAGTCATATCCGCCCGCCATGGTGTTGTAGTCCTTTGTCCGATTATATCGGATAAAGCCGTAATCATCAAACGACGAGGCATTATAGATACCGTCGGGATCCAAAACCGTCCCCTCCCGCATATATTGCAGCTTTGAGGAGGCAAACCGCCAAAAGCCGCCGATCATCGCGGGGATATCGTCGGAATCGAGATACCGGAGAAGCGAAAAATGGCCGTCCAACGCCTGCCACATCGCCTCCGCATTGAAGTAGAGCGACCACGTCTGCGCGTTCATTTCCGGCGCAATGACGATGATATCCCCCTCCCCGATGCCAGACTTGGAATAATCGAGCATCGTTTTCGTGCCGAGCGTGGCATATAATCCGAAATTGACGACCGGCATGCCGAGCGTTTTCTCCAAAAGCTCGGCGTCGACGCCGAACGCCGTGGAGCTGCCGCCGATCACAATGATCTTAGACCCATCCGTATCCCGGAGCCGATCTACCTTGTCGTCAAATTCGCCGAGAAACGTCTTTTCAAACTGCGCCGGCGTAAAAAAACCGGAAGCCAGTACCGCGACAAGCGGCAGAAGCAGCAGAAGCACGATCAAGAGAAACCGAATCCATGATTTTTTCATTCATCGCACCCCCTTAAAACTGGAAATAAATGAATGCGGAGGCGCCGCCGACGGAAAGCAGCAGCGACCACGCGGCCGTCACCGCAAGCGTCACGACGGCGAGCGTATACTGTCTCGACACCGTACCGTTTTCCGTAAGACGCGGTTCGTCGCACATCGTGTCGAGCATCGACATCACGAGAATCGAAAGCACCGTGACCAATGCCGCCGTCACGGTCATTCCCATCGAGGAAAGCGTCGCCGTGACCGAGCCTGCTTCCCACGAGGTAAAGAGCTTGCCAAGGAGCACCCACAGATCTGCCGTACTGTTCGCCCGGAAGAAAATCCATGCGAAGCAGACGAGAAGAAATGTGACGATGCGCTGACCCAGCATGAACACCTTGGAATCCGTTTTGATTTTGAGCTTTTCATACAATCGTTGCCGCGGCCTTTTGGTGACCGCGCCGAGGATCTGATAAAGCCCGTGCAGCACGCCCCATAAGACGAACGTCCAGCTCGCACCGTGCCAAAGCCCGCTGACGAGAAACACCACGAAAATATTGAAATAGTTCCGCGCGCGGGAGCACCGGTTCCCTCCGAGCGGTATGTAGAGATAATCCTTAAACCAGCTGGAAAGACTGATATGCCATCTCGCCCAAAACTCCTTGATGCTGCGGGCGCGGTACGGACGGTCGAAATTCTGCATCAGACGAATGCCCATGATTCTTGCACAGCCGATGGCGATATCCGTATAGCCGGAAAAATCGCAGTAGATCTGCACCGCAAAGAGCACGGCGCCGAGAAGCACGCCAAAGCCGGTCGCATTCGCCGCGTCATTGAACACAGCGTTGACAAATTCCGCGATGATATCGGCAACCACGATCTTCTTAAAGAAGCCGACCGCCATTTTTTGAAGTCCCGCAAATGCGTTTGAAGCCTCGAGCTTATGCTCCTCCTTCAGCTGCGGCATCAGATTCTCCGGACGCTCGATCGGTCCCGCGACAAGCTGCGGGAAGAAGGAGACAAACAGCGCATACCAGCCGAAATGCCGTTCCGCCCTGATGCTGCCCCGATATACGTCGATGACGTAGGAAAGCGTCTGGAACGTATAGAACGAGATGCCGACCGGCAGAATCAAATTTAAGGAAAACTCCTCTGCCGAACCGCCGAAAAGATTCCACATCGAGACGACGGAGCCGGCAAGGAAATTGAAATACTTGAAAAAGAACAGCACGCCGAGCGATGTGACAAGCGTGACGCAGAGCCATAATTTCTTTTTGCGGCGGCTTTCTGTTTTTTCAATGAGAAGCGCGCTCACATAAGAAACTCCCGTCGTAAACAGAA
>URZF01000169.1 GCA_900552255.1 uncultured Eubacteriales bacterium
GGATTTGTAATAGAGCATACAGTGGCAGACCCCCTCGAAGCCCGGATCTGCAATTGGATTCTTGAACTCCTGGCACATACATTTGGTTGCCTCTGAGCGCTCCCTGCGGCAGGAGCGCCTCCAAGTAGAAAAATAAAGGCACCGTCTCCGCTCAGTAGTGATACTTTTTCCGTTTGCCCGCCAAGAAAAGGGACGTCACGATCGCTGCCATAAGCTCCGCGGCAACAATGGAAATCCAAATGCCGTCGATCTCCCAAATCAGAGGGAAGATCAGCACGGCCGCAACCTGAAAGACAAGCGTGCGCAGAAACGAAATGAGCGCCGATACCAAGCCGTTGTTCAGAGCGGTGAAGAAGGAAGAACCGAAAACGGCAATTCCTGCAAACAGAAAAGAAAAGGAATAAATCACAAAGCCCCGCAAGGTCAAGGCCAAAAGGCCTTCATCATAGCCGACAAAAACCACAGCCAGCGGTTTTGCCAAAAGCTCCGCCGCAAGCAGCATCACGACCGAAGCAATCCCGATCAGCGCAAGACTTTTTTTAAGCAGGCTTTTCAGCTCCTCATGGTTCCCGGCTCCGTAATGATATCCGATGACAGGAGCCGTACCGACGGAATACCCGATAAAAGCGGCAAGAAAAACCATATTGACATACATCAGCACGCCGTATGCCGCGACGCCGTCCTCACCTGCATATTTCATCAGCTGAACATTGTAAAGCATGCTGACAACGGACATGGAGATATTGGACATCAGCTCCGAGGAACCGTTGGTGCAGGTTTTCAGCAAGGCCTTGCCGTCATATTTTGCTCTTCCAAGCCGCAAAAGCCCCGAATTCGGACGGCCAAAATAGATCAGCGGAACAAGACCGCCGACGCATTGGCTGATCGCAGTCGCCGCGGCCGCTCCGGAAAGTCCCAGCGGGAACACCGCCACCAAGAGCGCATCGAGCACAATGTTGGTGACACCCGCCGCGACTGTAACGGCAAGACCAAGCTGCGGTTTTTCCGCCGTTACAAAAAAGCTCTGAAATTCATATTGCAGAATATAAGCCGGCAGCGCCAGCAAAATGATCCTGCCGTATGTGACACAGTCATCGAGCATGGTGTCCTTCGCGCCGAGCAGCGCGGCAACCGGACGGATAAAAACGAGCCCCAGAGCGGCAATCACAATCCCGCAGGCCGCAGACACATATACGATCAAAGAAAATAACCGGTTAGCCTTTTCACGGTCTCCCTCTCCCATGGTTTTGGCAATGAGCGCGCTTCCGACCGTGCCGAACATAAAGCCGACCGAACCGAGAATCATCAGAAACGGCATAATGAAATTGACGGCGGCAAAGGGCGTTTTTCCCACGAAATTGGACACGAAAAATCCGTCCACAACGCCATAAATGGAGGTAAAAATCATCATCACGACGGATGGCAGCGTAAACCGCAGCAGTTTTTTATAGGTAAAATGATTGGATAATTGAATGCTCATATTCCTCTCCTGAACCAACATAGCGCAAAATCGCCGACAGCAGGCGCCAGCTCCTTGATGCGCCAATCGGTCGTATTGACCGTAAGCTGATAGGTGCTGCGCTCTCCCCATTTGCCGCCGGCAAGCATTTCGCGCGTACTCGCCCGATTTTTATCGATGCGGCGGATATTCTGCTCGAGCTCCCGACGGGAAAGCTTCTCGCCGGCACCGGCGCGCTCCATACAGCGCCGGATTTTAGCCTCCATATCTGCGCAAATAAAGATATGAAAAGGATTTTCCCGCCGCAGGATCACGTCCGCATTACGGCCGACGATCACACAATCGTTCCCCACCCCCGCAATACCCTCGATCACACGTTTTTGCTCCAAAAGCAGCGCAGTCTGCACCGATTGTACAGCAGCACCGGAAAAGGATCGGCAAAACGTCAGCGGGACCCTGCGCCAGGCATGCTCCTCAAGCGCCTTTTCTACATATCCCTTATCCAAGCCCTGTCCTTTGGCAATGGATTCGATGATTTCCCTGTCGTAATAATCAAAGCCAAGCTCATCGGCGAGACGCTTGCCGAGTTCTCGGCCTCCGCTTCCAAATTCACGGCTGATGGTAATGATCCTCATTGTGACAGCTCCTTTACTTTTTCTTTGAAATCCAAAAGATATTTCCGCGTCAGCTCAACATAAAGCGTCCGCTCCCTCTCCGTCCACGAATCGAAAATCGCGTTTTCGATTTCTATCACCCGAAGAACGGTGCCCTTCACCAATGTCTTGCCCTTATCGGTCAGGCACACCTGTTTCTTTTTTCCGCCGACAGCTTCCAGATAAATCACATCCTCATTTTCCAGCTTCCGCAGCGCCGAATTAAGCGTTTGCTTGCTGATGCCGGATAAGCGGATGATATCGTTCACAAGACAGCTCTCACCGTGATTGCAAACGGTGTAAAGAACCAGCATGGTGCTGTCCGACAAGCCGAGCTTTAAGGCGGCTTCGTGATAAGCCTCGTCAATTTCGGTCGTCAGATAATTGATGTGTTTCATTTCTTCAGATAAATAAGTATCCATATAGGCTCCCGTCAGTACGAAATCATACCAAGCATTATAGTACGATTTCGTACTATTGTCAATAGGTTCCCGCAAAAAACGGCAGGGATTTGCAAAGAATATCGTTTTCCTCTGCCGTAATATGAAGGCAGAGCATAAAGAAGCGGTGCTTATAAATCAACTGCTGCGTTCAGGCACTTCCATTGGCGCAAACATTTACGAAGCGCAATATGCACAAGGTACAAAAGACTTTATATCTAAACTTGAAATCGCTCAAAAGGAATGTTATGAAACAGAATATTGGCTTGATCTTTTGTTTGAAACCGAGTGCGTTGAAGAAGAAGTTTACAGGTCAATTCAAAATGATTGCGGCGCGATACGCAGAATGTTAATTGCGTCTTTGAACACATCAAATCAAAACAAGAATAGGGGTATGGGCTTTGCTCGATGCCTTTGTAATACAAAGGCGAAACTTACGCGATAAAACGGAACGATAAATCTATATTTGCGGAGGGCGAAAACATAAAAATTCATATCATTGGAGGCCCCGGCAGCGGAAAATCTTTTCTTGCTGATAATCTTTCAAAACAATTTGACACACCACATTATGATTTGGACGATTTACAATGGGATAATGTCGCAAATGATTATGGGACAAAAAGGAATCCACAGGAAAGGGACGTTCTCCTCAATCAGATTTTGCAAAAAGATGATTGGATTATTGAAGGTGTTTATTTCGCATGGTGTAAACAATGCTTTGAAGATGCTGATAAAATTTATGTACTGGATGTTCCTCGGTATCAATGCAGATATCGAATTGTACTCAGATTCATCAAAAAAAAGTTTGGAGTCTTTGATTGATTTACTCAAATGGACAGATAAATTCCAGAAAGTGAATTTGCCTAAAATAAGAAATCTTTTAGCACCCTATTCCTGCAAGGTGATTGAATGATATAACTTCCAATCTATCAAACAAAATAAAACAACCCCGGCAGACTTATCAAAAATCTGTCGGGGGTTACTATTTGTTTACCGCGGAGCAACCGCGCCTTGGCGGACAATGCAATTTTTAAACATCCTTATGGGAAG
>URZF01000170.1 GCA_900552255.1 uncultured Eubacteriales bacterium
TTCTAAATGTAGCACTTCTGATTATAGGGATTGTGTTTGTCGGAAAAGAATTCGGGGGTAAGACGGTCATTACATCTTTAATGCTCCCGGTTTATCTGCGTATTTTTGAAACAGTGACACCAGATGTTCCGCCGCTCACGGATGATATGTTTATCAATATGCTGTGCCATATTCTGGTGATCAGCATCGGACAGGCGATTTTGTTTAATGTCAATGCATCTTCTGGTGGGCTTGATGTTGTTGCAAAAGTTTTAAATAAATATTTGATTTTTGAAATTGAAAATAAAATTTGGAGTGAATGGACAGCCGAGGAACAGAAGCAGTATTTGGCGCTCACTCAAAAATACCGTGACGCATTAAAGAAATATATGCGAGAAAATTTGCGGCAAGAGAAAAGGCACGTATCCATGAAGGAGTAATCATGAATAGAGAGAATAAAAGAAAACAATATGAAAAAGGTTATTATAAAACACATGAATGCAAAGACAGCTTCACTTGTAAAGAGTGCGGCAGATTGGTTGTAGCAGCCGGCGCCGGAAGCGACCATCGCAACCATTGCCCGAATTGTCTTTGTAGCCTGCATCTGGATCATGAACCGGGAGACAGGAAAGCCGATTGCGGCGGTATCATGGAACCGGTAGGCGTGTGGGTCAGAAAAAATGGAGAATGGGCAATTATTCATCGCTGCCGGATATGCGGACATTTGAGCTCCAACCGTGTAGCAGCAGACGATAACCCCATGAAGTTAATGTCGATCGCAATGAAACCTCTTTCCCGACCGCCCTTCCCATTAGAAAAAATTGAGGAAATGACAGCACTTATGGGCGGAGAGGGACAGCTGTATGCGAAACAGCGGTGAGGGGCAGTATGGGCGCAGCCGCTCGGCGGCTGTTATTTTTCATGATCCTTGATTTTCGATCTTTTCCCGCGTGATGCGGTCGATTTCCTCTCTCAACAGCTTTGTATAGGGAAACGCTGCCGATTCTTTTGTCCCATAGGTGAATTGCAGCTCATATTCCAGCGGGAGCCATGTAGCGATGTCCGCTTCGTCATGCTGAATGAGTGCCTCTAACTTGTCCAGCGTGCGGTAAAGCCGAGCTTCCGCGGTTTCCTGCGCCTCCATTTCCGTAAAAAGGGCGGAAAGCTCCTCCCGATACGGAGAGGGAAGCGCGGACAGCCAATCGTTTATAAGGTGCGCTTCCCGCTCGCTGTCGGACTCATTTTTCACAAATGCCGGAATATCGCCGGTAAAGGCCTCTCCGAAATCGTGAAAAAGACACATCATAATGACACGGTCGATGTCAAGCGCCGGAAATTCATCCTTCATAAAGTATGCCATGGCGGCAAGCCGAAAGCTGTGTTCCGCAACGCTTTCCTGCCTGCCGGAGGAGGTCCAAGAATGACGGGGCGTGTTTTTCAGCCGCTCCGCGGTATGGAGAATGACAAGAAGCTCTTGTGGATTCATATAGGTTATCCTTTCCGTATACGGAAAATGCAGGTTCGATGGGAACCTGCATTTTCTCAGTTTATCGAATATTTTTATACATCGGACCGTAAGCCGCGCAGGCTCTGTAATCCTGTCCCTCTTTGTCCATACCGAACGCATTCCAAGCGGCTGGACGGAAGATTTTGTCCTCCGGCACGTTGTGCATGCAGACCGGAATCCGGAGAATCGAGCAAAGCGTGATGAGGTCTGCGCCGATATGACCGTAGCTGATCGCACCGTGGTTGGCGCCCCAGTTGTTCATGACGTCGTAAGCGGTTGCGAACGGACTGCCGAGCTTGCCGTCGCAGCGCGGTGCGAACCATGTGCATGGCCACGTGTAGTCGGTGCGCTTCCAAAGCGTATCGGTGACCTCGTCCGGAAGCTTGACCGTCCAGCCCTCTGCGATTTGGAGGACAGGACCCAATCCCTTGACGAGATTCAGACGGATCATCGTGGCGGGCATTTCCGCTTTGGTGACGAAGCGGGAAGAGTAGCCTCCGCCGCGGAAATAACCGAGATCGGCATAGTTCCATGTCGTATTCGCCATGATGGCTTTTTGGTCATCCTCGGTGATGTTGTACCACTCTTTCATGACGTGATTGCCGTTTTCATCGACCGCTTCGCCGTTGGCGTCGAGGCAGCACGCGCCGGAATTGATGAGATGGATAAAGCCGCCGCTTTCCTTGGCGACACCGGTGATTTCATAGCCGGTCGCTCTCTTGACGGCCTCGGGACTCCAATAAGTGCGCACGTCCGCGAACATCTGCGCGCGGTTCGTGAGCAGCTTCATAAAGAGCATGCCGAGTCCGTTGAGCGTGTCGTTTTCGGTGGCGAGGATATACGGCTCGCGTGCGCCGTTCCAGTCGAACGAGGTGTTGAGCATCGCTTCGGGGAAGTCGCAGTTCGGATAAAAGTCCGTCCACTGGCGCTGCCCTTGGAAGCCGGCGGCAATGGCGTTGTGTCCGACCGCTTCTTCCTCGCAGCCTTCGGGCAGGTTTTTGTTGCCGTTCATGAGGTCTTTGATGATGACCATCATCTTGACGACAAATTCCCAATCGGAATCCTTGCGCTCGCGGGATTTCTGCATGCTTTCAGGATTTTTGTCGAAGCCCTCAATGCAGTATTTTTTCGCCCATGCAAGCGCTTTCTCATATTCTTCTTTGTCGTAGATTTCTTCGGTCATGCGGCGGATGATCTCGACCTCGTCGACGGATTCGACGCGCATGCCGAGATATTCCTCGATGAATTCGGGGCTGATGATGGAGCCGCCGATGCCCATCGTAACGGAGCCGATCTGGAGATAAGACTTTCCGCGCATAGTCGCAGCAGCGACCGCCGCGCGTGCAAAGCGCAGGATTTTTTCCTGTACGTCCGCGGGAATATCGGTGGTTTCGTCGAGATTCTGAACGTCGTGGCCGTAAATGCCAAAAGCGGGAAGTCCCTTTTGCGCGTGGGTTGCCAAAACCGATGCGAGATAAACGGCGCCCGGACGCTCCGTGCCGTTGAAGCCCCATACGCCCTTGATGGTCATGGGGTCCATATCCATGGTTTCCGAGCCGTAGCACCAGCAGGGCGTCACGGTGAGCGTGATGTCCACGCCGGCTTTTTTGAATTTATCGGCACACGCGGCGGATTCCGCCACCCGTCCAATGGTGGTGTCCGCAATGATGACCTTTACGGGCTCGCCGTTGGAATAACGAATATTTTCCGAAATGAGCTTCGCCGCCGCCTTTGCCATACCCATCGTCTGGTCCTCAAGGGACTCTCTGACTTTCAAGGGGCCGCGGCGTCCGTCGATGGTCGGACGGATGCCGATGACCGGATAATCGCCGATCAGTCTGTTTTCTGCCATTCTTGATACCTCCATGTAAAGTGCGGCTTTATCGGCCGCCTAATATGCCTTTATTGTAGCACAGAGTTTTATACAAATCAATGAAATTTTTACAAATTTTATCGGAATTCCTGGATTCTTTGCCGTTGCCGCTGTTATTTTTATGAGCAATGTGGAAACGGTTTAAATTTATATTGAAAAAACATTGGAGTCATGATATAATAAGCATATATCTGGTAAATTTGGTATAACGAAAATAAGA
>URZF01000171.1 GCA_900552255.1 uncultured Eubacteriales bacterium
AACAGCCTTTCACAAGCCAGCTTATAATAGCCGAGCTGTCTTGAATGGCGTGTTTTCAGCACAGCTTCGATCTGCGCGCGTTTCGTCGATGCAGGAAAAGAATCCGTCTTGTAATCGACGAGGATCAGCTCGCCCGCCCCGTTAAAATATGCGCAGTCGATCACACCCTGGACAAGCAGCTTCTCACCATCCAACGCGGATTTGTCTGCCTCCTCCTCGGTAAAGAGCGCCGCGGGATATTTGATCATAAACCGTTTCTCCCGATATATGCGACCGGCGGACATCATCTCGCGGGCAAGCCTGCTTTCAAAAAACGCCGTAAGCTTTGCGATGTCCATCTTTTCCCTATCGGAGGGAAACAAAAATCGATTTTCTGCCAGACGGTCGATTTCACCCGCAACCCCGATTTTCTTTACGCTTTCAAAATCAAAGAACTGCATGAAGGTGTGCATTGCCGTTCCGCGCTCCGCCGCCGTGACATTCTCATCCGGCTCCCGCATGAGGAAATGAGGCATCGGGACCGCCGTCGGAAGCTCCGCGTTCGCCTCCGCCCCGTCGGATTCGTCAAGCACGCCGGGATAGAGCTTCGAGACGGAAAGCTTCGAAGGTATTTTCGACAGCCTGCGGTAAGGATAATCAAAATCCAGCCGTTCCGAAACCAGCTTTTTCGCCTCAAAATAGGTGATATCCTCTATCGTTTCTTCCGCAGCGTGCGGTTCCGCCGCCGTTCTGTTCTCCGGTATGGTATCGGAAGCGGGATATAGGATCCGGCACCGCTCCGGATTCCCCGCCGCAGCAGCCATGAGCAGCTCAAAATAACTCCCGGCGCGCCTTAGCGAATAAGCGGAGAAAAATCGGTTTTCAAGCGCATATTTTCCGTTCACAGACGAAAGCTCGAATTTTCCGGAATCGATATCCTCCGCCTTTACCGCCGCCGTGATGATGAGACGCTCCTTTGCCCTCGTCAGCGCGACATAGAGCACGCGCAGCTCCTCGTCCACCGCACGCAGGCGAAGATCGAGCAGCGAGGCCATGCGCATCGGGGTATCCATCCTGACAAGCCCCGATTCCGCCGACAGCTTGACGGATATGCCAAGCTTTGTGTGATAAACCGTCTTATTTCGCTGCTCCGGAAAATGGAATCGGCGCGACATGCCGCAGACAAAGCAAATCGGAAATTCAAGTCCCTTGGATTTATGGATCGTCATGATGTTCACGACCTCCCCGGGCGAGGCGAACTGGGAAATATCCAGCTTCTCCTTGTTTGCAAGCACATCGTTGATAAAGGAAATAAAACCGGAAAGCCCCTTGAAGCCGCCGCGCTCGAAGCCGCGCGCATATTGATACAGCATGACGAGATTTGCCCTCGCCTGCTCCGTCTCATATACCGGCTTTTCTCTGTCGGACGTCAAAATCGAAAAGATACCGGTGTCGGTATAGAGCTGCCAGATCAGCTTATCGCATGGAAGCTCCGCCGAAAGATGCGCATACGCTTCCCTGTCGCGCAGGAATTTTTCCCCCTTGGCAAAGCCCGTTTCTTCGGTGAATCTGTCAAGAGCCTGAAACAGCGTCCCCTCCGGAGAGCGGCGGCGAAGAAACATCAGCTCGTCCAGCGTCACACCGTATAGAGGACTTTTCAGCGCGGCCGCGAGATAAATATCCCGTGCCGGATTGTCTATCACATTCAGAAGCGACAGCATAAGAAGCACCTCCGGACTTTCAAAAAACTCGATCGCCGCCGTGTTCCTGCATGGGATCCCCCTTTTTTTCAGGGCATCCTCATACACGGAGGAGGAAGAAGCGGCGCTCCGCAGCAGAATCACGATATCAGACGGTCTCACCGGAGTTCCGTCCGCTTTTTTTCCGCTACCGAGAAGCTCCGATATCCGCCCTGCGACATAAGCCGCCTCCGCGTCGGGATTTTCGTCCTCCTCGTCATCCTCCGGTTTTGCAAGCAGACAAATCTCCGGGAGCGCGCCGTGCCGGCCGGTGCCGCAGTTCAGCCGCTCATCCTCTCCATATCGGATGGTATCCGTATTCATCAGCTTTTCAAAAATTCCGTTGCAAAAATCGAGGATCTCCGCTGATGAACGGAAATTTTCCGATAAATAAATCTTTACGGCCTCCGCCGGACATTCCTTATCGTATTTCGGACGCGCCGAAAGCTCCGCCTCGAAAATCGACGGTTCGGCGCCGCGGAACGAATAAATGCTCTGTTTGACGTCACCGACGCAAAATCGGTTGTTTCCGCGGGAAATAAGCCGAAAAATCATATCCTGGATTTCATTGGTATCCTGATATTCGTCTATATAAATTTCATCAAAGGAATTTTGCAGCGACCGTGCAAGCTCGGTCGGCGACCCTGTCGTTTTATCCCATAACAGAGCGAGCGCATACCGCTCCATATCCGCGAAGGTGATGATCCTGCGCCGCCGTTTCTCCTCGGAAAAACGCATGTCGAAGGTACGAAGAAACGCGAAAAGACCGCGGAGCACCTCCGCCGTCCCGGCAAGCGCTTCCCGGAGAGCATCCTCCGAAAATCCGTAGTATTCCGCGGAGATCCGACGCAGCTCCTTTGTGAAATCGGTGCGTGCCGCTTTGTAAATATTCATCGTTTCATCGCCGGAGACACCGCGTACCGCGGCAAGCTTGACCGGAGAATAAGAAGCGAGCGCTTCCGACAATGCTTGATAGGAGCTTCCGTTCTCCGCCCAATGCAGCAGTCTTTCCACAAAAGACAGATCGTGTGAAAAAGCATCGGCATATTTCGCATACAGATCGTTTTCCGCAATGTACGCAAGCGCCTGCACGTATACCGTTTCATAGTGGCGGAGAAAATCCGTAAGATAGTCGCGCAGCGATTGTTCCCACACGCTGCCGTCGAAGCCGTCAGCCGACGCTTTTTCATAGGCAAGCCGAAAACGGTCGATGCTGTCGAGAAAGTCGATCGTCGAAGACAAAGACCGATACAAGGAAAGCATCGTCTCCGAAAGCTTTTCCATATTCGAGATGTCCCCAAAGGTATCCGAAAATCGAGCAAAATCCTTGATTTTTTCTTCATCAGGGGAGATTTCCCCTTCAAAATAATCGGAAATCAGCTCGTCCGCGATCCGTTTCATCATCAGCGTGATCTCCGTCTCGTCCGCCGCGGAAAAATCGGCGGGGACACTCAGCTTCTGAAAATTTGTCCGGATCAGCTCGAGGCAAAAGCTGTGAATCGTGCTGATATGTGCGGAGGATACAAGCAGGCTCTGCGAATGAAGGTGCCGATTTTCAGGATGTTCTGCAAGCTCGTCCGCGAGCGCGTCGGAGATACGGGAAACAAGCTCAGAGGCGGCAGCTTTGGTAAAGGTGACGACAAGAATCCGCGAAAGATCGCCGGAGCCGTCCGGCGCGCAGACACGCTCAATGATCCGCCTTGTCAAAACAGCGGTTTTTCCGGATCCCGCGGCCGCGGAAACGGCGATGGATCTTCCGTGCGAAAAAATAGCGTCCCGCTGTGCGGGCGTCCATACGACATTTCCCATTTTGTCTGCCTCCTTTCGCTTTTCTCATTCTGCAAGATTTTATACTTT
>URZF01000172.1 GCA_900552255.1 uncultured Eubacteriales bacterium
ATTTACCTGAACCATCTGGGCTGGCCGCTCACGGCAAAAGAGACTTTGGTCGTGCGTTGTCGCGAACGGAATCGAGGAAGTGTATGACTATATCCATCACGATGGCGCGGCAGCCGTTCTACCGGTGACAAAGGACGGAAAGACATACACGATATCGACCGACGAGTTTTCTCTGCTGATGAAAATCAAAAAGCTTGATATCTGCTGCTCGATGCTTGTCACGAGATCGAGAGATACGGCGTCGTATTGGGCTACGACAACAGATGACGGTGAAACCTACGAGGAATATTATAAAAACCTGATCCTCGAGCAGACAAAATCGATTTTGGTTGAAAAATACCTGTTTGATGTAAACGGCCTTTCCATTTCCTCGGATAAGCTGGCGGGATATAAATCCAATATCAAGACGCAGAACACCTATTACGGCGGAAAGGGCGCTTATAAGCAGTATTTCGGCTATACCGCGGCGGATTATTATAATATATATATGATGATGGTCGCACGCTCTGAGGCGGTCGTGGATTTTCTTTTCGGAGAAAACGGCTCGCAGAAGCTGACCGCAGAGGATCTGGAAACCTATTATAAGGAAAACTATGTCGGCTACCAGTTCATTATGCTGGATATGGAAAACAAGGTAAAGCTCGACGAAGAAGGGAACCGTATCATCGCGAAGGAAGAGGATTCCGAAGGCAACGAGGTGGATTCCGATTCTTATGAGACGGAAGCGCTTACCGATGAAGAAAAGGAGACAAAGCAGACGCTTGTCCAAGCGATCCTGGATGAGCTGGCCGAGGGTGCATCCTTTGAGGACATGATCGCAAAGTATTCCGACGCATATTATTCCGTTGAATTCCCGGAGGGCATGTTTGTCTTGAAGGACGGCACGTTCCTCAGCACTACGATCACCGAGAAGATCAAAGATCTTGAAATCGGTGAATATACGGAAGAGGCGATCGAAAGCAACAAATGTCAGTATATCGTCAAAAGAGTCGAGCTCAAGGATAAGGTCTATGAGGACGAAAAATATCTTGAACTGTTTGAGGAATATGAAGATACGGTTAAATATGACAAATATGAAAACTATATAGAGACCTTTTTTGATGATATCACGGTAGATGAGGCGGTGGCCGCCGAATATACCGTTGCGGATACGTATCTTTCCAAATATGCGGATCTGTATTACCAGCAATGGTGGTCCAGCTATCTTTCCTCTTCTTCCTAAATAGAACGTGTTCGGTTTTGTAAAACCCTTTATTCCAAGCCTGCGCGTCGGGGAATACGAATTTTATAAAAGTGTATACTGCGGACTATGCCGTTCGATGAAAAAGCATACGGGCGGCATTTCCCGCGCGACACTGAGCTATGACATGACTTTTTTTGCATTGGTGCGGCTTGCGCTTTCAGATGAGGATTATCTGATCAAAAAAAGCAGATGTGCCGCCCATCCGACGAAAAAGCGCCCCGTCATGTGCGACAATGACGCGCTTACCTATTCGGCATATATCAGCGCGCTTCTCGTTTGGCATAAGCTCCGCGACACGCTGGCGGATGAGAGCGGCTTCAAAAGGCTCGGCGCGATGACGGCGCTGCCGTGTGCCGCCGGAATGAAGCGGAGCTCCGCACGTGCCGGCGAGGATGCCGCGGAAATCATTGCAAAGGCGATGGAGGAGCTTGCGGCTTTGGAAAGGGAGCACTGTCCGACGCCGGATATGCCGGCGGATGTCTTCGGGAAGATGTTAGGCGCGCTTTTGTCCCGTGGCTTTGACCGGGATGAGGCGGTCATCGCTTATGAAATCGGTCTGCATACCGGAAGATGGGTATATCTTGCGGATGCGGTATGCGATTATGACGACGACCGGAAAAGCGGCTCCTACAATCCGTTCCTCTATGCGTTTTCAGACGAAGCGCAGATGCGGGAATTCAAGAAAGACTCCCTGCGCGGTGTGATGTCCTTGGAGACAGATGCGATCGCAAGAGCGGTCGATCTTATTGAATTCGGCGATCGGATGCCGCTTCGGAGCTGCATCCAAAATATTATATATGACGGCATGGAAAGCGCGCTTTTCATGACTGTCGGAAAGGAGGAAACGTATGGCGAATGATCCTTATAAGGTGCTTGGTATCGATCGGAACGCGACCGATGAGGAAGTGAAGAAAGCCTATCGCGAGCTTGCGAGGAAATATCACCCGGACAATTACGCCAACACCCCTCTTTCCGATTTGGCCGGCGAAAAAATGAAGGAAATCAACGAGGCGTACGAGACGATCCAAAAGATGCGGAAAAACGCTTCGGGAGGCAGTTCCTATTACGATGCGGACAGCGGAGCGGGATACAGCGCGGGCGGCTTCGGCGATATCCGCAGCTGCATTGCCCAGCAGAATTACTATGAGGCCGACATCAGACTCAATTCCGTTCCGGCGGGGGAGAGAAATGCCGAGTGGTACTATCTGAAAGGACTTGTGTTTGCCGCTCGCGGCTGGTATTTTGAGGCATCCAAGTATTTTGATGACGCCTGCCGGATGGATCCCTCGAACATGGAATACCGGACTGCCGCGGAAAACATCCGCAATCATACGTCGACGACACAGCGTAAGAGAGATGACGACGCGGTCTGCAACATATGCGGCGGACTTCTTTGCGCGGACTGCTGCTGCGAATGCTGCGGCGGCGATCTGATCCCCTGCTGCTGATATGAAAAAGACAAAGAAAATAGCGGTTGCGGCAATTTTGGCGGCATTTGGTGTGGCAATCCTCTATCTTGGCGCATTGATCGAGGTGCTCGATCTGTCCGTGGCGCTCCTCGCTTCCTTTTTGATCCTTTTCTGCATGGCGGAGCTTGGCAAATCCGTTTCACTGTCGGTTTACCTTATCACCGCGCTGCTCTCGCTCTTGCTTTTGCCGAACAAATCCCCCGCGCTCTTATATGCTGCGATATTCGGTTATATGCCGATTACGAAGTTTCTGTTTGAGAGAACCTATCGCTGGCTTTCGTGGCTTTTGAAGCTTCTGCTCTTCAATGTGTCCGCGGTGCTTACCGGCTATTTCGGCTGGAAGCTGCTCGGCTTTACGATGGAAAACCGATTCGGACTGGACCCCATTTTTGTAGTGCTTATCTATCTTGTCTTGGCGAATGCCGCCTTTATTGTCTGCGATATTTTGTATTCGCGGCTGACAGCTCTTTATTTGAGAAAGTACCGGAACACAATCCGAAAATATCTGAAATAAAATCACTCTTTCCGACATATGAATTCATAAACTGCGTGGCACTGGTCTCAAGAAATGCAACATCTGACTCCCCTGCCATAGCCCTGGCAAGCATCGTCTTTCCGGAACCAGGCGGACCGACATAAAGCAGGTTATGTCCTCCTGCCACCGCCACCATCGTTGCTCTTTTTACTGCTTCCTGTCCCTGAATATCACTATAATCTATGTCCCATTCTTCCATTCCATGAGCCTCTTCCTGGTCAGGTTTCTCCATCTGAGGCATATACTCACCCTTCAGCCATCTGCATACCTCCTCCAGAGTCTCTGCCCCAAAAATCTGTATTCCCTGCGCC
>URZF01000173.1 GCA_900552255.1 uncultured Eubacteriales bacterium
TGTCAACATATTTTCCTCAACCTAATATTTTTATATTCAGGTTTTGACCTCATTCGACGAAAATATGTGCAAATTGCACAAATAATCTGGGTAAAATTCTATCATGATGATACAATGAAAACAAAGTTCTCACTTGAATAATCAACACCGAAAAGCTATAATGAAACTGTTAAGTCCGTTTGTGCGGACCGAAAACAGAATACATAGATAAGGAGCATAAATACATGGAAAAGATCCACTCAAGAGATATCCGGAATGTTTGCCTGCTCGGCCACGGCGCGAGCGGAAAGACCTCGCTTGCCGAGGCCATGCTCTATTTGACAAAGGCAACGGACCGACTCGGCAAACCGACCGACGGGAATACGGTCTGCGATTATGATCCGGAGGAAGTGAAAAGAGGTTTTTCTCTTTCCGCATCTATCGCGCCGGTCACATATAAGGGAACAAAAATCAATATCATCGACACCCCGGGATATTTGGACTTTATCGGCGAGGCCGTGCAGGCGCTTCGCGTTGCGGGCAGCGCGCTGATCGTCGTGGACGGAAAAGCGGGGGTCGAGGTCGGCACGGAGCTTGCGTGGGATATGGTGTGCGAAGCTAAAATGCCGCGTGCGTTTTTCATCAACAAATGCGACGATCCCGAAGCGAGATTCAAGCGGGTATTCGGACAGATGCACGAAATGTTCGGGCAGTCCGTGTGCCCCGTCATCATTCCCGTCATGGAGGGGGACAAGATCGTAGGACTGCTCGACCTCATCGAGATGAAGGCGGTGGGCTTCGGCAAAAACGACGCGGGAAAGGAAATCGCGGTCCCCGCTGGAAATGAGGAAAGGATCGAGACCTGCCGGAACATGCTTTACGAGGCGGTCGCCTCCACGAGCGAGGAGCTTATGGAGAAATATTTCAATGGGGAAACGCTCAGCCGCGAGGAGGTCGTCACGGCGCTCCACGGCGGCATTTTGAAGGGAGATATCGCGCCCGTGGTCTGCGGCTCCGCGGCGAATTTGTGCGGCATCGATCTTTTGATGGATCTGATCGTCGACACGCTGCCGAGCCCTGTTTATCACAAGGCGGAGATCGTCATCGACGGCGGGGAAGAAAAGGAAGTCCCGCTGCGCGAGCATGGTCCCGCGTCGATTTTCGTGTTTAAGACCATCGCTGACCCATTTGTCGGCAAGATGTCGTTTTTCAAGGTAATGGGCGGCGAGCTTTACAGCGACGCCACGCTGAAGAATCTGACGACGGAGCAAAATGAGCGGCTCTCTCATATCTATACGATCTGCGGCAAAAAGCAGACGGAGGTGCCCATGCTTTCCATGGGCGATATCGGTATGACGGCAAAGCTTGCGGCGACGAATACGAACGATACGCTTTCCGCGGCGGAGGGTGCGCTGCCATATAAAAAGATCGTTTATCCTGAGTCCTTTTATCAGATGGCGGTTTCACCCAAGGCCAAGGGAGACGAGGACAAGATTTCTCAGGGCATTGCCAAGCTGCTCGAGGAGGATCTGACTCTGAAATATGAAAATAACGCCGAAACCAAGCAGCTTCTCCTTTCGGGGCAGGGCGATATCCACCTTGATGTCGTCGTATCCAAGCTGAAAACGCGATTCGGCACGTCGGTGGAGCTTTCCGCGCCGAAAATCGCATATAGAGAAACCATCAAAAAGCGCGTCGAGGTCGAGGGCAAGCATAAAAAGCAGTCCGGCGGACACGGCCAGTACGGGCATGTCAAGATCACGTTTTCTCCGGGTACGGAGCCGGGCCTGGAATTTACGCAGTCGGTTGTCGGCGGTTCGGTGCCGAAGAACTATTATCCGGCGGTCGAAAAAGGGTTGCTTGAAGCGATGCAGAAAGGCGTGCTCGCAGGTTATCCCGTCGTGAATCTGAAGGCGGATCTGTTCGACGGCTCCTACCATCCGGTGGACTCGTCCGAAATGGCGTTCAAGGTCGCGGCCTCTCTCGCCTATAAAGAGGGACTTCCGAAAGCGTCTCCTGTTCTGCTTGAGCCTGTCGGAAAGCTTTGCGTATATGCGCCCGGCAGTATGCTCGGCGATATCATGGGCGCTATCAATAAGCGCCGCGGAAGGGTTCTCGGCATGAGTCCGACGCATAAAAAGGGCGAGCAGATGATCGAGGCGGAGGCTCCCGTGGGAGAAATGACGGATTTTGCCATTCAGCTGCGCGCGCTGACGCAGGGACGCGGCCGGTATACCTTTTATTTTGAAGGCTATGAAGAGGTGCCTGCGGCTAACGCACAAAAGATCATCGACGATGCCAAACGGGAGGCGGAAGCTTAAAAGATTTGGAGCATCCTCTGCCAAAATATATATGGAAAAGGAAGGGCGCGGCTTTGCCGCGCTTTTTCCTTTTCCTCTTTGAAAAGGAGAAAGATATGTACTTTTCTCCGTAAAGAGAAAAGTACCAAAAGATTTACCGAGACTCCGTCTCGGACTCTCATGCTTCTGCTGGGGAGCGTATACCCACGGCTCCCGACACGTGTTTGCGTACCGCAAAGGGTACGCAAGCCACGGCGGAACACGCCGTGCGGGAAGTCTGTGCGTCTGGAAAGTTCGCGCCCGCAGGCGCAAGGCGCGCGCCGTATGAGCGCCTTCTGGCATGATATTGACAAAAAAGGCGGCGATTGACGGATCACGCGAGCCTCGCGAGCGTGGATGCCGTCTTTCATAGCCGCCATCGAACCGCTGCCGGCCGCACGAACGGTCAAGCCGGAGGCTTGCAGTTCTTTTGATGCTTTTCTTTCTGTAAAGAAAAGCATGCGTTCTCCCTTTACAAAGGAGAAAAACACAAAATCCCCGTGAGCGGCATCACGGGGATTCTTGTATTTTTACGATTCAAGCTGACGCCCGAGAAAACCGGCGGCGGTTTGGATCAGCTTCGTCTCGGTCTCAGTGCCGAGCGTTTCAAATTTTCCGTCCGTGCTTCCGACGGAAACCACGCAGCCGATCACATCGCCCTCGGCGAAAATCGGCATCGCGCAGGAAACATAGCAAGTTTTCGTATCATCTGTCAAAAATATCTTATCATCGGACGCGGAAGCGGTATAAAGGCTTCTGCCTTCGATGATGCTTTCCAGCTCCGCGGAATTTTTCTTTTCCAAAAATTCTTTTTTGGAAATTCCCGCACAGGCGATGATGCAGTCTTTGTCACAGACAGCAACCGGAATGTTGCAGGTCTTATAAAGCGTTTCGGCATATCCGGCGGCAAAGTCCATCAGCTCGCCGATCGGAGAGTATTTCTTGAAAATGACCTCGCCCTCCCTGTCCGTATAAATCTCCAGAGGATCCCCTTCACGAATCCGCATCGTACGGCGAATCTCCTTCGGGATCACGACTCTGCCGAGATCGTCGATTCTTCTAACAATTCCTGTGGCTTTCATTCTATATAATCCTCCGTATAATCAAAATCATCGGTCTTAACCGAGTCAAATATTTGAAATATTTACAATGATATTTTCCGCATTTTCCGGCGATTTATACAGATTGCGGAAAATATTTTCCC
>URZF01000174.1 GCA_900552255.1 uncultured Eubacteriales bacterium
GGTAGAGTTTGATATAATATATTTGTATCAAATATTTTTACATACTCTTTCGGCCGGGCTGTCGAGCATATAACGGTTATGCTAATAACCGGCAGAAAGCATGATTTCGGAGAATACAATGGCAAAAAGAAGAAAGAGCCGCAAAACAGCAAAAACCCTGATATCCATTTTCATCGTCCTTGTTCTCGCGATTATTTCTTATTTTACCGAACCGTGGCAGTATATCGGCGGAGAGAAAAATGAAATCGGAAACAAGAACGAAGCCGCCGTCACCGACCTTCAGGTCCACTACATAGACGTCGGACAGGCGGATTCCATTCTTGTCCGTGTTCCGACATCGGACGGCGTCAAAAATATGCTTATCGATGCCGGCACCTCAGACGGATATCCGGCTTCCAATATCGTAAATTATCTGAACGGGCTTGGAATCACCGAGCTTGAATATATGATCATCACGCACCCGCATCTCGACCATATCGGCGCCGCGGACGAGGTGATCACGGACTTCGCGATCCAAAACATCATCATGCCCGAATGTGAAGCGTCCTCCAAGGCTTGGCTGAATGTGCTGACGGCGATGGACGAGAAAAACCTCGCGTATATTCCGAGCGAGGCTGGAAAAACTTATACCATAGGCGAAGCCTCCTTCACCATTCTCGGACCAATCGACGCCACCTCCGTCAAGTCAAGCGATGCCAACAATTACAGCGTTGTCATCCGCCTTTCTTGGGGCGAGACCTCCTTTTTATTCACAGGAGATGCGGAAACATCAAGCGAAGCTGAAATGCTCGATCGCTTTCCCGCTTCCTCTTTTCGGTGCAATGTCCTGAAGGTCGGTCATCACGGCTCCACGACATCCACAAGCGACGCTTTTCTCGCCGCCGCAAGTCCTGATCTCGCCGTGATTTCCTGCGGCAAGGGAAACTCCTACGGTCATCCGCATGAGGAAACCGTGGAGAAGCTGGAAAACGCGGGCGTGCAGATCCTGCGTACCGACGAGGAAGGCACCATCATCCTTTGCTCCGACAAGAAAGAGGTATTCCGCCTTACTTCATAATAAAGGAAGGCCACTCTTGTGCAGCAATATCGGAAACTGATTCTTTTTGCCGTCATATTTGCTTTTATTCTGTCTCCCTGCGGAGCAACGCTCAAGGCAGAAGGAGATATCATCGACCATATGGTCTTTTTCGGCGATTCGACCACGGCGCATCTCGCAGCCCGCGGAGGGATCCCGAAGGAGCGCGTTTGGTCCGGCGCCGGAAACACGGTGCTGTTTGAGACGGTCAACCGGACGAAATGCGTTCATTTGGAGGAGGAAAATCTCGACCTGTCCCTCTCGGACGCCGTCGCCCTGAAAAAACCGGAGATCCTCGTCATCACACTCGGCGTATCCGGAGGGGCAGGCTTTCTGCCGAGGGATAAATTCGTCGCGATTTACCGCGAAATGCTGGAATCCGTCAAAGACGCGAGCCCCGACACGCGGATCATCGTGCAATCGATCCTGCCCCTCTCCGATAAATCGGTCAATCATTACAAAAAGCTGACGCGCGAAGCGGTTGTTGAGGCCAACTGCTGGATCTCCGGGCTTTGTGCGGAAATGGGGATTTTATATGTCGATACCCATTCAAGGCTTGCAGACGATACCGGATATCTGCGTGTCATCTATCAAAACGACGAATATATGCATTTGACAAGGGCGGCTTACGCCGTCGTTCTGGACAGCATCAGAGAGGCTGTCACGGAAAACAGTCTCATAGGCTGAATTTTTCATCGTCATCCATTTTTTTAGGCCGCGGGAAGCGGCGAAGGAGGTGCTTATGTCCGGCAATCAGGCGAAAGCCGTAAAATTCATCGCTGTGCTCGGCGGAGTGCTCGGCGCCGCGGTCTGCGCCGCCATGGCGTTCACAGGAACCGATCATATCACGGCAAAAATTCTTTGGCTGCTGCTCGCCGTCATTTTTCTGATCCTCATGTACCCGCTTTATCAGGTCGGCAATTTAGCGGAGCGGCTCGGCTCCCAAGAGGAAAAGCTGAAAATACTCGCCAACCGTCAGTCCAAGCTCTCAAAATCCGCCTCCGACGCGGTCAATAAATATTCGCCGATGTCCAAAAACGCGGTCGGGAGAGGAAAATCTCCGACAGGAGCCTCCGTCTCCATTCCCAACGCGGCGGAGCGCACCATCCATTATGAAGCGGCGGATCTCAATCCCGCCCCGACATCGCGTCCCAAGCAGCCGACCGGAGATCTCACACGGGAATTTTCCCAGTCGGAAAAGCCTCATCTCAACGCAGAAACCGGTGAGGTCAGCATCGAGGATGCAATGAGAGAGGAGGCGCGCCGCCCGAAAAGCACCATTATGTCGGTCGGCTCCGAAACCTTTGAAATCAACCGTAAATACAAGGCGGTCACACGGTTCGTCCCGCTCGTTTCCATTCAAACGATCTCAGCCGGCGGACTGCACACGGTCGCTGTGCGCCGGAACGGCTACGTCGCCGCCACTGGATACGGTACATACGGCCAGTGCGGCGTCTCCGCATGGCGCGATATCGTATCGGTATCCGCGGGAAATCATCATACCGTCGGACTGAAGGCGGACGGCACCTGTGTCGCCTGCGGTTACAGCGGATACGGTCAATGCGACATTTCCGACTGGAAAAGCATCTGCGCCATCGCAGCCGGCACAAGCCACACGGTTGGACTTCTCGAAAACGGGACCTGCGTCGCGGTCGGCGACAACACTTATGGCCAGTGCAACGTCTATGACTGGACGGACATCATCTCCATCGCAGCCAACTCCAACTACACGGTCGGACTGCGCGTGGACGGCACGATCGTCGCAGTCGGCGCCAATACGGACGGACAATGGGGCGCGATCAAATGGGGGGGCATCACCGCGGTCGCGGCCGGCGGACTGCACACCATCGGACTGCGCAGCGACGGTACCTGCGTCTCCGTGGGCAACAACGCCAACAATCAGTGCGAGGTTTCGCGCTGGAATAAAATCACCGCGATTGCGGCGGGCAATTTCCACACCGTCGGATTAAAAGAGGACGGACATGTCATCGCGGTCGGCCACAACGGATACGGACAGTGCAATGTCTCCGAATGGTCGGATATCATCGCGCTTTCCGCCGGACGCAACCACACCGTAGCGCTCGACCGGGCAGGACGTGTGCATGCCGTCGGCGACAACACCTACGGCCAGTGCTCGGTCAAGGATTTCGACGATATCAAAACAACAGGAGTATAAAAAAGAGCTGTCCATCGGACAGCTCTTTTGATAACGATAAACAGGGAGAAAACCCATGTGATTATACCCGTGCTGCTCTTTTTTGTGCGGCAGTTTATCGACGGTATCATGATTACTTGGTAAAAGTCAAACATAGAAGTATTTTTTCTTAGTGAAAAATTCAATGATTGGAGATAAACATGGCAGTTTACTTTTATGATAAAATAGAGGATTCTTTGCTGAAATTCGCTGTAATCTTTGCAAAATACAAAGGGAAA
>URZF01000175.1 GCA_900552255.1 uncultured Eubacteriales bacterium
CGATTATTACGGCTCTACTCTTACGCAGGTAAAAAAAGCCGCAAAGTCGCAGATGGTATATAACAAAATCGACAAGGCTTATGAGCTTTTTTACTACGGAGAGGATCCGGTAGAATATTTTGAAAACACGAATTTTGAATTCGATATTTCAAAAAACGGCGCCGCTCTCCTGTCAACGTACGGCGGAGGAGAGGTCCTTTGCTCGGAAATCCGCGAATATACGCGGGAATACTATAAACAAGACGAGGACGGAGAGATCATCGAGCAGATCACCGACGAACACATTGTCACGGGATATGTTGTAAGCGGAGCCGCGGAGGATGTCTTTGGCGGCGCCCTGTCGCTTGTCGAGCTCTTATACTCGGCAAGATATACCTTCATCGTTTTGGAATTTCTCGCCGTATGCGTGTTCGTAGTGCTCATGATCTTCCTCTTCTGCGCCGCAGGATATCGGAACGGCGAGGAAAAGCCGCAGAACGGAACACTCGAAAAAATCCCATTCGACGTGTTCACAGCGCTGTACCTGCTGCTCGGAGCCGTCGGTTTTATCATCATTAGCGGATTTTCTTTCAACAGCTCCAATACCCTTGTCCTGATTCTCGAATGTCTGTCCCTTGTTCTGCTCTATCTCTTGGCGCTGTCGTATTTGATCAGCTTCGCCGTCAGACTCAAAGCGGGCGGACTTGTCAGAAACATGCTCATTTATCGTATCTTCGCTTGGTTTTTCCGTAAAATCGGTACCTTTTTTACCAATCTTCCGCTGATTTGGAAAACCGTGGTCGTCGTCGCCGGGATCCTCCTCATTGATTTTATCGCGCTTATTTCGTCCTATTACACGTCGAGCTTCATCGGCTACTGGCTGATCAAAAATATCATTTTGGTCCCGATCATTTTCTATATCGCCGTAACGCTGCGCAGACTGGAGGCCGGCGGCAAAAAAATCGCCGAGGGAGATTTCACCTATCAAATCGATACGGCACATATGATCGGCGACTTCAAGGAGTTCGGAAACAGCCTCAACAGCATCAGCGAGGGCATGTCAAAAGCGGTGGATGAGCGCATGAAAAGCGAGCGCATGAAGACGGAGCTGATTACAAACGTCTCTCATGATATCAAAACCCCGCTCACCTCCATCATCAATTATATCGACCTGATCGAAAAGGAGAATATCGACAACGAGACGCTTCGCGAATACATCGCGGTGCTCGACCGTCAGGCGGCGAGACTCAAAAAGCTGATCGAGGACCTTGTCGAAGCCTCCAAGGCCTCGACCGGGAATCTCACGGTCGACATGACGGAATGTGACGTCGGCGTTCTGCTCCAACAGACTGTCGGAGAATACGACGAAAAGCTGGAAAAGGCCGACCTCAAGGCGATCGTCACATGCCCGGAGGAGCCTGTGAAAATCATGGCGGACGGCAGATATATGTGGCGCGTCTTTGACAATCTCATGAACAACATCTGCAAATATTCCCAATCCGGTACGAGAATTTATTTGGGACTTGAACGCATAGAGGGCAAGGCGGTCGTGACTTTCAAAAATATCTCGCGCGTTCCGCTCAACATCTCCGCCGACGAGCTGATGGAACGCTTCGTGCGCGGCGACAGCTCACGCAGCACGGAGGGCAGCGGCCTCGGACTTTCCATTGCAAGAAGTCTTACCGAGCTCCAGCACGGAACGCTTTCCCTTTCCGTCGACGGCGATCTTTTCAAGGCGACGCTGACCTTCAAAACGATTTAAAAAACGGCGCAGCATTTAAAATGCTGCGCCGTTTTTTTGGTATAGATTTTACTTGACTTGTGTCCGCATAAGGAATATAATTTTATCATAAAACAGAAAAAGGAAGTTTACTACGATGAAAATTGCAAAAGAACACGGCATCGCGCCAAGCGATACGACGATCACCACGGGAGATCCCGTTTTCCTCGACGTCACAAAGCCCCCTTTCCGCCTTTACGGGCTCTATGAGCCGTTTCGGCGCGTCCCGGAGGCCGTCGCAAAAGCGACAAGCAGCTCCGTCGAGAATCTGGCGCCGATGACGGCCGGCGTAAGACTTCGTTTTTCGACGGATTCGGATTATGTCGTCATCCATGCGGAAATCGTCGGTACGGATAAAAACCCGCAGTCTCCCGAAATCATGGCGGCGGGCTTTGAGCTTTATCAAAAAGAAAACGGCGCCTACCGCTTTCTCGGCCTCATGATTCCCTCCCAAGGAGAGGGAAAAAACTATGTGGAAAGCCGTGTGCGGCTTGGTGCCGGCACCAAAGACATCATCGTCGGATTCCCTCATTTTGCAAAGATCGCCTCGGCATCCGTTGCGCTCCGAGAAGGCTCGGAGCTTGACGCGGGCGGCGCATATCGGTATCCGAAGCCCATCGTATTTTACGGATCCTCTATCGTCCAAGGCACCGGAGCCGGCAGACCGGGCAGTCATTATGCCGCTATCATCGCGCGCAGACTTGACAGTGATTTCATCAATCTCGGCTTTGGCGGCGCGGCCAAAGCCGAACCCGCTATCATGGATTACATCGCAGGACTTGATATGAGCGTGTTCGTATACGATTACGACCACAACGCGCCCGACGCCGAATATCTTAGAAAAACGCATTACGAGGGCTATCGGCGCTTCCGCGCGGCGCAGCCGGATACTCCGGTGGTCATGGCGTCCAAGGTGGATTATCACAGCGATGCGGAAACGAACGAAACACGGCGCAGGATCGTCATGGAAAGCTATAAGCGGGGACTTGAAGCGGGCGACAGACATCTGTATTTCGTGGACGGGTCTGAGATTTTTCCTTCCGATTATCGGGACGAATGCTCTGCCGACGGCTGTCATCCGAACGATGTAGGATATCTCGCCATGGCCTATGCCATCGGAAAAGCCGTCAAAAAAGCTTTGGAGGAACGCTAAATTCAGAAAACATCGAAGGAGTGATATACATGCACGACGAGCTCACCGCCGTGGACATCAAAAAGATGCAGGAGGAAATCGATTACCGCAAGCTCGTGCTGGCGCCTCAGCTCAAAGAAGCGCTGAAACACGCACGCGAGCTCGGAGATCTGAGCGAGAATTTTGAATACCACGCCGCAAAGCGTGATCTGAACAAAAACAACAGCAGAATCCGCTATCTCCAACAGATGATCGCCACCGCCGTCGTCATTTCGGCGGAATCGGGAGATGCGGATACGGTCGGGCTTTTCGACAAAATACGCCTTTATATGGAGGAGGACGACGAGGAAATGGAGATCGTCCTTGTCACTACGCTCCGTCAGGATTCCATCAAAGGCTATATCAGCAAGGAATCCCCGCTCGGCAAGGCGATCATGGGCAAGAAAGCAGGCGACAGAGTGCTCGTTACGGTGAACGCGGAATATTCCTATTATGTGGAGATTCGCGGAATCGAAAAAGGCACCGACGATGAATCGCTGGAAATCAGCCCATACTGATGCTTTTCAAGTCGGTTTATAAAAGCAAAAACCGCCGGACTTTTGTCCGGCGGTTTTT
>URZF01000176.1 GCA_900552255.1 uncultured Eubacteriales bacterium
AAAAAAGCGTTTAGCGAAGCGGCTAGCTTTTTTCCGTTTCGACTTCTCCTTCGGGGTCTGAAAGGGGCGAGCAGCCCCTTTCTCGTGGATCCAGCGCGTCGAAATCGCTGGTGGTTTTCTGGTTCTCTTTTGACATCAAAAGAGAACAATTAGCCTTAATGTAAAAGCGCTCTTCCCCGCGCACAGGCGCGCGACGCCGCTCTCCGTCACATTAGAAATGCCCCTCAAAGTCCCCTTCGATTTCATAGGGCCAGCTGAGGATGCCGCCGAGGTCGTAGATATTGGTATAGCCCAGCGCATCCAGCTTCTGGACGGCGTCAGCGCTGCGGCGGCCGGTGCGGCAGTAGACCAGCCAGGGTGCATCCTTGTCGGGCAGCACCTCGGCGGCGCGGCTCATCACCTCGCCCAGCGGCAGCAGCTTTGCGCCCGGGATATGGCCCACTGCGTACTCGTCCGGCTCCCGCACGTCCACAGCCTGTGCCTTTTTCGCGTCCAGCAGACGGATGGCGGCTGCGGGCTCGATCTTCTGTATCATAAGTGTCTCTCCTTATATCTCTTGTTGCATCATCTTATGATAACAGATATTTTTTGTTCTAGCAAGATGACTTTTCGATATTTCCGCGTCCGGAGCAAAAGGCAGGTTTTTTCACTTTCCAAAAGCGGGTAGTCGTGGTATACTGGAAGGCAAGCAAGGAGAGAACCGCTATGAAATTTTCCACCAAGAGCCGCTATGCGCTGCGGCTGATGGCCGAGCTGGCCCGCTACGCCCCGGGTTCTACCGTCTCGCTGAAGGAGATCAGCGAGCGCCAGCAGCTGAGCTTGAAATATCTCGAACAGATCGTGTCTCTTCTTTCAAAATGCGGTTATGTGATATCCTCGCGCGGAAGCTCGGGAGGATACCGGCTTACCAAAAAGCCGGAGGAATACACGATAGGGGATATCCTGCGCGCGGCAGAGGGCAGTCTTGCGCCGGTTTTCTGCGTAGAGGGCGATTTTCAGTGCGATAGAAAGGAGACCTGCCATACTTGCAGCTTTTGAAAGGGCTTGTATGCGGCTGTGAACCAATATATACACAGCGTGACGCTTGCCGATTTGATGAAAAAAGAATAAATCCTATTGACAAGATGGGATTTTCGTGATATAATCCTATCAAACACATGGGAATTCGTGTTTTTGGAAAGAAAGGAAGTGACGTTTTATTATGATATACGCAGACAATGCGGCGACAACCAGGCTGTCGGATGCGGCCAAGACCGCGATGCTTCCGTATTTTGACGAGATTTACGGCAATCCGTCGAGTCTCCACACGGCGGGGCAGGTCGCCAAAGAGGCGCTGGAGGATGCGCGCGGCAGAATCGCCGCGTTAATCGGCGCCATGCCGTCGGAGATCATTTTCACCTCAGGCGGGAGCGAGGCGGACAATCAAGCGCTTCTCACTGCCGCCGAATATGGAAAAAAGCGCGGGAAGATGCACATCGTTTCAACGGCATTCGAGCATCATGCGGTGCTCCATGCGCTGAAAAAGCTTGAAAAAAGCGGCTTTGAGGTGACGCTGCTCGACGTTCACAAGAACGGGATCGTCACGGCGGAGGATGTGAAATCGGCGATCCGGCCTGACACGGCCGCCGTATCGGTCATGTATGCCAACAATGAAATCGGGACGGTCATGCCGATAGAGGAAATCGGCGCGGTTTGCCGCGCGGCGGGGGTGCTGTTCCATACGGACGCGGTTCAGGCCGCGGGGCATATCGGAATCGACGTGAAAAAACAGAATATCGACATGCTTTCCATTTCCGCGCATAAGTTTCACGGGCCTAAGGGCGTCGGGCTTCTGTATGTAAGGCGGGGGATCCCGGTTTCCGTCTTGATTGAAGGCGGCGCGCAGGAGCGCTCGCGCCGTGCGGGAACGGAGAACATCCCGGGGATCGTCGGGATGGCGGCAGCGTTTGAGGATGCCTGCCGCAGCATGGACAGCCATGCAAAATATATATCTGCGCTGCGCGATAAACTGATCGAAGGACTGTCGCAGGTGCCGCACAGCGTGCTGAACGGGGACAGGGAACGCCGTCTTCCGGGTACCGTGAATATGTGCTTTGAGGGGATCGAGGGGGAATCTCTCCTGCTGATGCTCGACGAAGCGGGGATCTGCGCGTCGTCCGGCTCGGCGTGCACCTCGGGCTCGCTCGATCCGAGCCATGTGCTGCTCGCGCTGGGACTTCCGCACGAGGTCGCGCACGGTTCTCTCCGGCTTTCGATCGATCAATACAATACGGAAGCGGAAATCGACCATATCATCGAGACGGTGCCGCGCGTGGTCTCCTATCTTAGAAATATCTCGCCGGTTTGGGAGGCGCTTGAAAACGGCACACGGGCTCATATTATATGAATAAAGGAGGCATCCACGATGCTTTACAGTGAAAAGGTGATGGATCATTTCAGGAATCCGAGAAATCTCGGCAAAATGGAGGACGCGGACGGCGTCGGTGAGGTCGGCAACGCGAAGTGCGGCGACATCATGAAAATGTATATCAAGGTCAAGGACGGCATCATTACCGATGTCAAGTTCAATACGTTCGGATGCGGCTCGGCGATTGCCACAAGCTCGATGGCGACGGAAATGATCAAAGGGAAGCCGATCGAGGAGGCTTTGACGCTTTCCAACAAAGCGGTCGTCGAGGCGCTGGACGGGCTTCCGGCGCATAAGCTCCATTGCTCCGTTTTGGCGGAGGAAGCGGTGAAGGCCGCGGTGAAGGATTATTACGACAAGAATGGAATTTCTTATGATCCCGAGCTTTTCTGCGGCGGAGACTGCTGTCACTGCGGCGAACATTAAAATCATGTCGATGCAGGCGGCAAGCGACAAAAGCTCCCTGTGTATCGCACAGGGAGCTTTTACGGTTTATCGGGGCTGTTTTTTGATCCGGAATATTTTTCGCAGCAGAGGAACCAAGAGTTTCGGCGATTTTACCACAACGATCTTCAAGATGCTCATTCCTTTCGGCTTATACTATTCTAATCGTATTATATGATCAATTAAAAACTTGGTGAAAAAGAAAAAAGTTTTTGCAAAAGTATTGCATTTTCCGATATTATATGCTATACTGCCAAATAGAAGATTTAAAATACAGTAAAGTTGAGAGTGGGTTCCGCCCACTCTCAACTGTTTGTAAAGCGGAAGAGGAGGCTTTATGGCGAAGGGCGCAAATATTGCGGAAAAGGTGGAAGCGCTGATCCGTCCCTGCATATCCGAGCTTGGATACCGCATTTGGGACGTGGAATATGTGAAGGAGGCCGGCACCTGGTATCTGCGCATTCTGCTGGACAAAGAGGGCGGCGTGGACATTCTGGATTGTGAGGAGATCTCCCGGAAGGTCAGCGACCTGCTGGACGAGGCCGACCCCATCGAGGGCAGCTACACCCTGGAGGTGGGCTCCGCCGGTGCCGAGCGGGCGCTGAAGCGGCGCGCCGATTTT
>URZF01000177.1 GCA_900552255.1 uncultured Eubacteriales bacterium
CGGCGTAAGCCGTTTTTTTCGCTTTTTCACCGTCGATGACGGAGGCGGGCGCCTTCTATACGAAGCCTTCGTTTGCAAGCTTTTTGTCGATACGCTCGATTTCGGAGAGAAGCTTTTGCTTTTCCGCTTCCAGTCTTGCGATTTCCTTGTCGATATCGATGATTTCGGAGAGCGGGATGAAGATCGTCGCCTTGTCGGAGATGATCTGCACGCAGCCCTCACCGGCGAAGGCTGCGGGGTATTCCACGGAGGCGGCGCCGGCGAGCTTTTCAAAGAACGCCGAAACCGCGGGGGAAAACGTCTCGTGGTCGGGGGAAACGATATACACCGTCGCCTTTTTCGACGGAGGAACGTTCATTTCAGCGCGGCGGTTGCGGATCTGACGGATCGCCGTGATGAGAAGCTCCATCGAGGCCTCTTCCTTTTCAAAGACAAGCTCCGCGCGGTATTCGGGATAGCGTGTGATGACGATGCTCTCGCCCTCGTGCGGCAGCGCCTGCCAAATCGTTTCCGTGATGAAGGGCATAAACGGATGGAGCAGCTCCACAGCGCCGCGCAGGACGTATGCGAGCACGCGGCAGGCGTTCTCGTAGTCCGCTCCCTCCTTGACGAAAAGTCGGGGCTTTATGACCTCGATATACCAGTCGCACAGCACGCTCCAAAGGAAATCATAAAGCTTGGCAAGTGCGACGCCGAGCTCATATTTGTCGAGGTTTTCCGAAACCTCGGCTGAAAGTTTATTGAATTTTGAAAGAATCCATTTGTCCTCGATATGCAGCATATCCGTGGGCGGCAGCGCCGTGTCATCGAGGTCTTCCGGCAGGTTCATGAGGGCGAAGCGCGAGGCGTTCCAGATTTTATTGGTGAAGTTGCGCGCCGCTTCGATCTTTTCCGGGGAGAAGCGCATGTCGTTGCCGGGCGAATTGCCGGTGAGCAGGGCAAAGCGCAGTGCGTCCGCGCCGCAGGAATCGATGATCTCCAAGGGATCGATGCCGTTGCCGAGTGATTTCGACATTTTGCGTCCCTCGGCGTCGCGGACGAGTCCGTGAATAAAGACGTTGGAGAACGGCTTTTCTTTCATCTCCTCCATGCCCATCGTGATCATGCGGGCGACCCAGAAAGGAATGATATCATAGCCGGTGACGAGTGTGGAGGTTGGGTAGAAATAATCGAGATCTTCGGTCTTTTCCGGCCAGCCGAGCGTGGAAAACGGCCAAAGTCCGGAGGAAAACCACGTGTCGAGCACGTCCTCGTCCTGATGGAGATGACGGCTGCCGCATTTCGGGCAGACGGCGACGTCCTCCTCGGAGACGGAGATCTCGCCGCAGTCGTCGCAGTAGAAAGCGGGAATGCGGTGTCCCCACCAAAGCTGGCGGGAGATGCACCAGTCGCGGATGTTATACATCCAGTTGAGGTAGATTTTGGAGAACCGGTCGGGAATGAATTTGATCTCTCCCGATTCGACTGCTTCGATGGCGGCCTTTGCGAGCGGCTCCATTTTGACGTACCACTGGCGCGACGCGAGCGGTTCGAGCGCCGTGCCGCAGCGGTAGCAGTGTCCCACGTTGTGCTTGCAGGCTTCCACCTTGACAAGATATCCGCCCGCTTCGAGGTCGGCGACGATGGCGCGGCGCGCCTCATAGCGGTCCATGCCGTCGTATTTATAGCCGCCGATGATTTTGGCGTGCTCGTCGATGACAGGTATCATTTCAAGATTATGACGGCGGCCTACCTCGAAGTCGTTCGGATCGTGACAGGGCGTGATTTTCACGCAGCCCGTGCCAAAGTCGCGCTCGACATATTCGTCGGCGATAACGGGGATCTCGCGTCCCACCAAAGGCAGGATAAGCGTCTTGCCGACAAGGTGGGCATAGCGTTCATCCTCCGGATGCACCGCCACCGCCGTATCGCCGAGCATCGTCTCAGGACGTGTCGTTGCAACGATCACCGATTCATCGCTGTCCTTGACAGGATAGCGGATATGCCAAAAGGAGCCGTCCTTTTCTTTATATTCCACCTCCGCGTCGGAGAGCGCGGTCGCGCACTTCGGACAGAAATTGCTGATGCGGTAGCCGCGGTAGATGAGCCCCTTGTTATAGAGGTCGACGAAGGTTTTGCGCACCGCTTTCGAGAGCGTTTCATCCATGGTGAAGCGCTCGCGCGTCCAATCGCAGGAGGAGCCAAGGGCTTTCAGCTGGCTGATGATGCGGGAGCCGTATTGGCGCTTCCAGTCCCAAACAAGCTCTGTGAATTTCTCACGGCCGAGATCGTGGCGGGTGAGCCCTTTTTCCTTGCGGAGCATTTCCTCCACCTTGATCTGCGTGGCGATGCCGGCGTGGTCTGTGCCGGGCACCCAAAGCGTGCAGTAGCCCGACATCCGCTTATAGCGGATGATGGTGTCCTGCAGGGTTTCGTCCAGTGCGTGCCCCATGTGGAGCTGTCCTGTGACGTTCGGGGGCGGGATCACGATGGTGAAGGGCTTTTTGCTTCTGTCGACCTCCGGCGTGAAATAGCCGGCGTCGCACCATTTCTCATAGAGAGGCTTTTCGATTTCGCCGGGATTGTATGTTTTATTCAGTTCTTTTCTCATATTTGCTCATCCTTTTGTCGTATTTTGTTTTTTGCGTCGGTCATACTACCGCGTGTTCTTTTTCAGCTTTATCGGACAAGGAAAGGCATCTTACGCCCTTGGGGACGGAAAAAGAAACGGCTTCGTGCGCGATTTCGATCTGCACGGCTTTGTACGGGGAGATTTCTCCGTCCGCACAGACACCGAGCGGCTTATAGGATTCAATGAGTACCTTTTTGCATTTTTGGTATCGGATAAACGGATACAGGCTTTCTCCGCTTTCATTCACATGATGCCCTACCTTGTATTTCGCAACGAGCTTGATAAATTCCATCCGTGAAACCTTATCGACAAGACACAGATTCATGTAACCGTCATCGAGCAGCGCGTCCGGCGCCACTTTGAAGCCGTCGCCGTAATAATTGGCGTTTGCCAGTGCGAGGAGCAAAAATTCGCGCTCGATAAGCTCGCGGTCGTCGATCAACACCTTGAAGCTTTTGCCGAAGGTTTTGGTAAAGATGTCCGCGACGCTGAAAAGATACGCGAGCTTTGACGGAACCAAGGCGCTGCGCTTGATTTCGGAAACCTTTTGCACGACGTCGCAATCGAATCCGATGTTGAGCACATTGATGCAGTATTTGTTGTTGTATCGAATCAAATCGAGCCTTTCCGGTCTTCCGAGCAGCTGACGCTTGATGTCGGAAAAGAGCTCCGGAGAGGAGAATGCTTTGATAAAATCGTTTCCTGTCCCCGAAGGGACGACCGCAACCTCTGCCGTCGGGCATCCGACGGCGCCGTTGATCACCTCATAAAGCGTGCCGTCTCCGCCGCAGGCGTAAAACCGCATCGGCTCTCCGGGATTTTTCTCGCATTTTTCCCGCACGAAACGGATGCCGTC
>URZF01000178.1 GCA_900552255.1 uncultured Eubacteriales bacterium
CTAAAAAACGATTGCGCTTCGCGCGTCGTTTTTTATTTTACAAGGAGGAGACGCGATATGTATATTTATGAATTTGAAAGGATCCACGCCGGAATGTCCGGCTGGGGCATGATAGGCGGCAACCGTTACGGAACGGAGGAATACCGCGCGGTCATCCAGTCGCGGGCAAAAAACGGCTGGCGGTACGTCGGCTTTCTCCCCGCAGTACAACGAGGAACCGGCCATATAGAGGAGATGGATCTCATTTTTGAGAAGGAAGCCGAAGCATGACGGCTGTACGGCAAACAAACCGCACCATCAAGCCTCTGCCAGCATAAATTCCGAAAAAGGAGGAAAAATCCATGATCATTCTCATCGCCGGCGCCTCCCACACCGGAAAAACGGCGCTCGCGCAGAAGCTGCTCGAACGATATCATTACCCCTATCTTTCCATCGATCATCTGAAAATGGGACTGATCCGCAGCGGACAGACAGCACTGATGCCCGAGGATGACGCTCTTCTCACGGACTATCTTTGGCCGATCGTCCGGGAGATCGTCAAAACCGCGGTCGAAAACGAACAGGATCTGATCGTCGAGGGCTGCTATATTCCCGCCGGCTGGCACCATGATTTCGAGCAGTTTTATCTCGAACGCATCCGATACTACTGCCTTGTCATGTCGGAGGACTACATAAGCCGCCATTTTTCCGATATTCAAAAATACGCGAACGTCGCAGAAAAGCGGCTCGACGAAGCCCTCGATCCGCAAGCCCTGATCCGGGATAATGCCGCTTATCTCGATGCCTGCCGTCGATACGGATACCGCTGTATCCTGATCGATGACGAATATCATGCGGACATCACATTATGAGCCCCGCATATCGGCAAAAAGCCCCGCGCAGAGGGAATACCCTCTGCGCGGGGCTTTTATACTGCGCGCAAGCACGCTTTAAGCGAAGCAAGTCATACCCGCCTCAACTTCGCATAAGTCGCCATCAGTTTTTTGGTTCCGACGGTATCAAATGCGATTTCATACAGGATATCGGCGCCCATTTCACGGACGGACATCACCGTTCCCTCGCCGAACATATAATGGCTCACGCGGTCGCCCATCAGGAACGTTTCTCCGGATTTCGTCTTTCCGACGTCGCCCGTCAGCGCAGATTTTGTAGTAAATTCGCTGGAAAGCACATATTTTTTCGTTTTCTCGCCGAATTCCGTCCGGAATTTCGGTCTCGGCGCCGCAAGCTCCTCGGTTTTGCATTCCTCGTCGATCTCATCGAGAAAACGCGATTTTGGGTTATACTGCGTGCGGCCGTAGAGAAGCCGCTCTCTTGCGCAGAGTGCATATAGGCGCTCCTTTGCGCGCGTGATGGCCACATACGCGAGCCGCCTCTCCTCTTCCAGCTCGTCGGCGGAAAAATTGGACATCTGGCTCGGGAAAATGCCCTCCTCCATGCCCGGCAGGAACACGACCGGAAATTCAAGCCCCTTCGAGCTGTGGATGGTCATCAGAACCGCCGCTTCGGCACTGCCGTCGTAATTGTCGATATCCGTGACAAGGGAAATCTCTTCGAGAAAGCCGTCAAGCGTCGCATTTTCATGGGTCTGTTCATATTCCATGGCGCTGGAAACAAACTCCTCGACGTTCTCGCGTCTTTCGGAGCCTTCTCCGTTTTCCTCCGCCATACGCAGCATCGCAAGATAGCCGGATCTCTCGATTGCAGCGCGCACGATATCGGAAAGCCTTTCCGTCTCCGTCATTTTTTGAAGCGTGCGGATCAGCTCGACAAACGGCGCGAATTTACTCTGCGCTTTGGCAATGGTCGGATAATCCTCCGCATGCTCCATCACGCTGAACATACTGCCGCCGGAAACGGCGCCGCTTTCCGCGATCGCGCGTACCGCCGTCATCGTGGCCTCTCCGATCTTGCGCTTCGGCTCGTTGATGATGCGTTCAAGCCGCAGATCGTCGGCCGGATTGCTCACGACACACAGATAGGCGAGAATGTCCTTGATCTCCTTGCGCTCATAAAAGCGCCTGCCCCCGACGACGCGGTACGGGATCCCGCTCTTCATGAGCACGTTCTCAATGCTGTTCGACTGCGCATTCGTGCGGTACAGAACGGCGAAATCGCTGTATTTCCGTTTTTCGCGGATGACGAGCTCCATCATCTTGTTGACGATGAATTTCGCCTCCTCATTTTGATTTTCAAACTGCTTGACGAAAACCTTTTCGCCATCGCCGCCTCTTGTTCGAAGCTCTTTACCTCGTCTTCCGAAATTGTGGCGGATAACAGAGTTCGCAGCTTCAAGAATATACCTTCTTGACCGATAGTTTTCGTCTAACGTCATACATAATATTTGCGGCACGCAATCATATCCATCCATAGCTCTCAGTTTCTCTTCAAAATGCAGGATATTCTCAATGGTCGCGCCGCGGAATTTATAGATGCTCTGGTCGTCGTCGCCGACGACCATGAGGTTCCGATATCCGCCAGCCAATACCGCCGCCAGCTCAAACTGCGCATAGTTGGTATCCTGAAACTCATCCACAAGCACATATTTGAATTTGCGCTGATAATAGGAACGGACATCCTCATTCTCACGGAGCAGCATCACGGTTTTCATGATGATGTCGTCGAAATCCACCGCCATGGATTCCTCGAGCCGCCCCTGATACAGCGTATAAAGGGAGGAAACCTGCTGGAGCTTATAATCGCTCCCGACCTCCGCATCGAAATCATGCGGGGTCATGAGACGGTTCTTCGCCATGCTGATCTGATTCATGATAAATTTGGCGGGAATCACCTTTTCATCGATGTTCAGCTGCTTCATGCAGTCCGTGACGACCTTTTTCGTATCGTCCGTATCGTATATGGTAAAGCGTTTGTCAAAGCCGAGCTTATCCGCATGTGAGCGCAGAATACGCAGGCACATCGAATGGAACGTGCCGCACCAAAGGTCTCCTGCGGAAGTGCCGACAAGACTTTCAAGCCGCGCATTCATCTCTCCCGCCGCCTTGTTGGTAAAGGTGATAGCAAGAATGTTCCATGGCGCCGTATCCGCCATCGAAAAGGAATCCAGCAGCATATCCAGATCCGCATCATCGCAGGACGTGACGGCGGCTTCCAGCTCCTTTACCGAATCTTCGTCGGCAGACGCCGGAACCATGTCGCTTTGATAGGCGTTCCCGTATTTCAATATGTATGCGATCCGATTGACAAGAAGCGTCGTTTTTCCCGTACCGGCGCCAGCAAGCACAAGCAGCGGGCCTTCCACGGTGTAGACCGCTTTTCTCTGCTCCTCATTGAGAAAGCCGTATTTCCGGTCGAAGAGCGCTCTCTTCGCCGCAAGATACCGTCCTTTCAGTGTTCCGCTTTCTTGGTTTGACATTTTCATACCTTCCGTTTCCTAAACGAGCGACTTTTATATCCGCTTTTTCTCGCTCTTTGTATTTATTATACAATAAAAATC
>URZF01000179.1 GCA_900552255.1 uncultured Eubacteriales bacterium
CCGCTGCCGGTTGCACAAACGGTCAAGCGGTACGCTTGCAGTTCTTTTGATGCTTTTCTTTCTGTAAAGAAAAGCATGCGTTTTCCTTTTCCTAAAAGGAAAAGAACAGCACGGAATCCCGTGCCGCCTTTTCCTTATTTGATTTCGTTTGCGATGTCGTAAAGCTTCTGCATTTTGGCAAGAACATCCGCACAGCGCGCTTCCATCCAGGCCTTGTCCTCCGGTGAGAGCGAGGCAAGCTCCTCCGGCGTGATTTTCTTTTTGAACATACGGTCGACCATAAGCGCCTTGTCGATGTCCACGCAACAGATCCTGTCGTCGTTTTTGCAAACGACAAGATTGGACTTGCCGGCGAAAAGCTGGTCGATGGCCTCCACGCCCATTTCGGATGCGACAAGCCGGTCGACAAGCGTAGGAGCGCCGCCGCGCTGAACATGCGCAAGTCTCGCGAATTTGGTTTCGATTCCGGTTTTTTCTTCGATCGTTTTCGCGAGCTTTTCGGCATAGCCGACCAGCCCTTCGGAAACGATGACGATAAAGGAGCGTTTGCCGCCTTCCTTTTGCTTGATGATATCCGCGATGGCCTTGTCCTCATCAAATGGGATTTCTGAGATGGCGACGGCGGAGGCGCCGCAGGCAATGCCGGTGCGAAGCGCGATATGTCCCGCCCAGCGTCCCATGACCTCGACCACGTCGCAGCGCGCGTGGGATTCGCAGGTGTCGCGGAGCCTGTCCACCATCTGCACGACTGTATTCATCGCGGTGTCGAAGCCGACGGTATAGTCGGTAGAGGTGATGTCGTTGTCGATGGTGCCGGGAATGCCGATGGTCGGGATCCCGTGGTTGGAAAGGTCTGTCGCGCCGCGGAACGTGCCGTCGCCGCCGCAGGCAATGATGCCGTCGATGTGATTTTTTTCGCAGGTAGCGATGGCCTTCGCCATGCCCTCCGGCGTTTTGAATTCAAGGCAGCGGTCGGAATAAAGAATGGTGCCGCTTCTTGTGATGATGTTGCAAAGGTCGGCAGGGGAGGAAAAAAGCTTCATATTGTCGTGAATGAGTCCCTTGTATCCCTCATAAATGCCGTAAACCTCGACGCCGCGGGCGAGCGCGGCTCTCGCCGCGGCGCGGACGACGGCATTCATGCCGGGCGCGTCGCCGCCGGAGGTCAGGATGCCGATTCTTCTGAAATTTTTCATATGTTCTTTTATCCTTCTTTCTATAAGCTTGCTTTTTGAAAATTACCGAGTCGGTTTTCCGCCGGAAAGAAAGGCGAGCGCGCGCGGGATCGCGTCCTTGGCGTTATACCACGGCTCCGCGTCGTAGCGGTAATCGAATTTTTTGCAGAACCAGGAGACATCGCCGCCGAGCTCCGTGATATATTTTTTCTCGATTTCCCTCGCCGTTTTGAAATAAACCGCGAAATCCTTTTTGGAAAGGCCGTTTCTTCCGTATTCCAAAAGCGCCGCGTAATGGGGGAGACAAAAATACTTCTGCCCCGCGAATTTCCCGCGGAAATCCTCTTCTGTTTCCCAAAGATAAACCATGTTGTCGAGCATTTTGGCAAATGCGGTATCGATACGGTCGCAGATGTAGCAGCTTTTTTCGAGCGATTCGAGCTTTGCCTGCTCTTTTTCGCCCTTGCCGTCGAAAGCCGTTCCGCCGGAAAACACGCTTTTTTCCAACTCTGCTAAATGGCTCTCAATGTTCGATCTCGGCGATATGGCTTTCAAGGATCAGGCCGAGACCCAGCCGATTGCCTTTTTCAAACATTTTGTCGAAATGCTGTTGGCAGAAGCCTTTTTTATTCGTTTCGATCCGGATGTCCGGCTCCATCATGGAGGCGCCGAGAATGATGTCGAGCTCGTTTTTTTCCAGCATGTCGTGGAGCAGACAGAACGGACAGTCCGACGGCTCATGCAAAACGGCGCCCTCGAACGCTTCGTTGATCGGTATGGTATATATCTTTTCCGCCACGGGCTTTTTCCTTTCGTATCAAGGCAGTTCGATCTCTGCGATATAGGGCTTGTGATCGGAGGCGTGCGGCGCCGGGATGGTCACGGAATTTACCTTGATGTCATGGCTCACGAAGATATAGTCGATCTTTTGCAGACGCTCGCCGGGCTTCATGATGTCGCGGTACGACGGCCATGTGAAATCATCCTGCTTCGGATAAACGTCGAAAGTGTCCCGCAGAAGCTCGCGGATCGGCGTAAGAATGGGATCCTCGGGAAGCAGGTTGAAATCGCCCATCAAAATGACGGGACGCGAGGCGTCCTTGATGAGCCCCACCAGCGTTTTGGCGGCATTTTCCGCTTCGGCTCTCGCAAGACCGAAGTGCGTCACGAAAATATCCGTCTTCTTTCCGTCGAAATCGACGACGGCGTGCAGGATGACGCGCGTTTCATAATAGGTCGGCTCCGAACGGTCGAGCGGGTCGGGGATCGGGAAGATTTCCACTTCCTTGATGGGATATTTGGACACAAAACCGTTTCCGTAGGTGCCGGGCACCCATGTGACGGCGGGCGCGAAAGCGCTCTCATAGCCGAGCGCATTTCCGATATGCTCCGCAAGCTTGATCCTTCCGCTGCGCGGGAGCTTATAATCGACCTCGTTGAGGCCGCAGATATCGGGCGCCTCCTCCCGAATAACGGCGATGCACGCCTCAGGATTGATGACCGGCTTTGCGTTGGGATCGGAAAAATCCCGCCCGCCGGCGATGTTGTACGTCATAATTTTCAGTTTCATAACCTTCAAAACTCCTTTTTATACTGTAATTTATGCTGTAAAGTAGGAAAGCGCGACCTCCGCGGCGGAGGCCGCGTCGGAGGTATAGGCGTCCGCGCCGATTTCCTTGCAGTAGGCGTCGGTGATGGGCGCGCCGCCGATCATGATTTTCACCTTGTCCCGGATCCCTTCGGCGACGCAGAGATCGACGACGTTTTTCATCTCGCCCATCGTCGTCGTGAGAAGCGCGGAACATGCGATCACGCCGGCGCCGTGCTCCTTTGCCGCGGCGACGTAGGCCTCGGGCGCCACATCGACGCCGAGGTCGATGACTTCAAGACCCTTGCCCTCCATCATCATTTTGACGAGGTTTTTGCCGATGTCGTGGAAGTCGCCGCGCACCGTGCCGAGGACGACCTTTCCGGCAGGCTGGACGTCTGCGGAGACGAGATAGGGCTTTAAAATCTCCGTTCCGGTTTTCATCGCTCTCGCGGCGATGAGGACCTCGGGGACGAATACCTCGTTGTTTTTGAATTTGACGCCGATGACGCTCATCCCGGCGAGCAGTCCCTCATTCAGAATCTCCTTGGCGGGAACGCCCTCTTCCAGTGCCTGCGGCACCAAAACCTTGATGTCCTTGGTTTTGCCCTGCTGAAGCTTTTCGGAAATTTCCTGTAAAATAGCTGCTGACATAATGGTTTCTCCTGTAT
>URZF01000180.1 GCA_900552255.1 uncultured Eubacteriales bacterium
CTCCGTCTATGACGGAGCCTGCTCCTTTATATTTTCTCTACAAAAAGAATTTTTTGGAAAGCGACTCTCTGAGGGGCTTGCTTATCCCGATGACGATGAGCGCCATTCCCATCAAAAAACAGCCGATCAGCGGATAAATCGACCAAATGAACGTCCCCCGCAGCTTAAAGGTGATATTGAGGAAAAATTCCAGCAGCACCAAATATCCGCCGCACGCGATGACAGCGCCGCCGAAAATGAAGAAATATCCGCGCCGCACATACCTCACAAGAGCGACAACGGCCGTGACGATTATCCCGGCGATCCCGACAACGGGAAAGGCAAAGCTCAAAAACCAATTTCCTCCCGTCATAAGATCGATAAACAAAAGATAAAGGGCGACGGCGGCAAAATCACACGGAACAAAAATCACGGGATTGGGACGGCGAAACCACAAAGGCAGCAGAAAGACAATATAGGAGAGCACAAGTCCGCCGTCCGCATAAAGCGACCACACAAATCCGCCGGAAATGCTGAAATCGCAGATGATAAGCTGAAGAATCAGCATGACGTAAACCATGGTGACAAGAAACATGACGCCGCGGTGATTGACGCGCATCGGCGGTCTGACATAGGACGGATACGGCGGCTTCGCATCTGTCACGGGAATATCCGGATGATAGACGGGCGTCCCGCAAAGCGGACACTTCGACTCGCCGTCCGCAAGCTCGACGCCGCATTTGACACAATACATAGCATTCCTCCGATAAAATGAAATAAAAGAACGCGCTATCGGGATCCCTGTACTTCCCTTTTCGCATTGCTTTCCACCCGCATCACAAGGCCGAGACGGCGCATGACGCCGTGAAAATGCGCCTCCAGCTCCGGATCCTCGGTATTCCGGATAAAATTGATATACAGCTTATCCCCATAGGAAATGACGCCGCAGTTATACGGGGCCGAGGCCTGAACGCCAAGCACAAAGTCAAAGCGTGTCACATACGGCTTCATTTCCTCCGGCAGCTCGACCCTGCCGAGATTGGAAAGCGAAAGGCAGGACTTGCGTTCTCCGATCGCATTGAAAACCATCTTCATCGCAAAATTCTTGATAAACAGCGGCATGATCTTGACAAACAGCGATTTTTCACTGTTGACATTGGTGGTGATCCTGGCGCCCATACGCTTGGCAGTGAGCTCCATTCCCATCTGGTGATGCACGCTTTTGCAGATTTCCTCAAAGGTATATTCGCCCATGCCGGGACTGACCTCCGGCGTGATATACAGCACAAAATTCCGAAGCGTCCTGCTGTCGAAGATCTTCCGCAGATTGACCGGAATCAGCACCTTGACGGGACGGCGGCGCTTGACGCGCGGCACCTTTTCCTCCTGAATCTCGATGATCGCCTGCATCATGACCGCACATAGAAAAGCGGTAATGCTGACGCCGAAATGAGAAGCCAGCGCGTGGACCTCGCCTACATCGGCGATCAAGGTAGTCGCATTCAGAAAGCCGCCCATCTCCCTTGTCCCATGCAGATGATAAGCAGTCGATTCCCTGCGGCTCATGGGAACATCTCCGCTGTATTTGAGGAAGCTGTCCTCGAGCTCCGCCTCCGACGGCTCCTCCAGCCGGTCGAGCACGCCGCACACAGCCGGGATATTCACGCCGTACCGCTGGGAAAGATACTCCGCGAGCAGCGTTTTGAGAAAAACAAGTCCGCCGTTGCCGTCCGTTATCGCATGAAAAAATTCTGTTGCGATCCGATTTTCATAAACCAAAACACGGAACGCACATTTGCGGATGTCCCGGCCGCCCATACGGGCGAGCGGATAGCTTTTTTCGGGCAGGATAGCCGGCGCCTCCGACAGCTCTTCAAGATAGTACCAAAATACGCCCGCGCACAGCCGCACCGCGATCGAAGGAAACCGCCGCACCGTCACATCCAAAGCGGATTTGAGAATATCCGCGTTGACGGGTTCGGTAAGCGTCGCGGAAAGCCGGAACACATTGCTCCAATTCCGGCGCCTTGCCGCCGGATAGATTTTCGCCGCGTTGTCGAGCTTCATCCAGCGCAGCTTATGGGCGCGCGGCAGAACCGCGCTCAAAAATTCATTGAGCTTTTCATAATCGCATGCGCGCTCTTTCAAATCGTACAGTACATAAGCATGCCACATATCCGGTGCGACGACAAGCTCGCTTTGAGAACCGGACATGATGAGTTTTTCATGGAGAAGCCTTGCGTCGTCAAGCATGATTTCATCCCCGCCTGCGAAGATAAGCGACCGCGGCATACCGGAAAGCTCGCCGAACAGCGGCGAGACCAGCGGATCTGCGCGATCCGTCGTATAAAGCGAGGCATAGAAATCGAGCCTTTCCTTTGTCAATGAGGGATCGGCCTTTTCATTGACCGCATAGGAATCGCCGGAAGCCGTAAGATCGCTCCACGGCGATATGGCGACGGCGCCGCACGGGACCGGCAGGCCGAGCTGCCGCAGCTTTAAACAGAGCGCAAAAATCAGTCCGCCGCCGGCGCTTTCCCCGCAAAGCACGATCTTTCGGTTGGAATATCCGCTGGAAAGCAGATATCGGTAGGCCGTGACGGCGTCGTCCAGTGCCGCAGGAAACATCGCTTCCGGCGCAAGCCTATATGCGGCGGCAAACACCCGGATCCCGCATTCCGCAGCCAAGATCGAGCCGAAGCCCTTCGCATAGGCAAGATCGCCGCAGCAATAGCCGCCGCCATGCAGATACAGAACGACGCCGTCGCGCGTCTCATCTTTCGGAACGAGCCATGCGCCCTCGAACATATCGAAGGCATGCTCCTCCGACGTGACGTCTTTCCGGCGCGTCGCCGCCATCAGCTCTCCAAGCTTATCCTGCCCGCGTCTCGCCGTCTCGAGCGAGGAGCCGGTGAGGAGCGGCTTAAAAAGCTCCAGCTGGGTCTTTACAAATTTCGCGGAAAGCGGCATGGCGTCACTCCCTTTCAATAAGGTTTTGGATTAGTATACCACAGAATCGCGGATCATGCAATCCATAAAGAAAAAATGAAAGAAGAACGGCCCGTCAAGCCGTTCTTCCTCCTCATCCCCATGCAGCCGCAAAGCTCGACGGTCAAAGATACGTGCCGGAAAATTCCGGATACCGTTCCTTACAGTCCGTAAAACCCACAAGATAATCCAGTGAAACCCGATAATAATCCGCCAGCTTGATCGCCGCCCAAAGCGGCAGCTCCCTCTCGCCTCGTTCATACCGCTGATACACCGTAAGCTGCATATTCAGGTATCCCGCCACATCGCGCTGCGTTTTATCGTGATCCTCTCTCAAATCCCGAATCCGATGATACAAATACACAATTTTTCCTCCCATTTAATTACAGTATTTACCATTTATTATAATAGAAATCCTTCTATTTTT
>URZF01000181.1 GCA_900552255.1 uncultured Eubacteriales bacterium
CATGGGGGATATGGAGGTAATATGCATACACATAAAAATACGCAAGCCGTCCTGAATCGCATGTCACGCGCGATCGGACACATGACCGCCGTAAAAAGAATGATCGAGGAGGACCGGGATTGCAGCGAGATCCTCATTCAGCTTTCCGCTGTCAAATCGGAAATCACAGGCGTCGGCAAAGTGATTTTAAAGGATCACATCAGCCATTGCATCGTCGATGCCGTCCATGAAAACGACGACGAAACCGTTCGTCAGCTTTTGGAGGCAATCGATAAGCTGGTATGAACAAAACCAACACAAAAGGAATCATGCTGGCGGTTCTGGCGGCGGCGCTTTACGCGGTCAGCTCGCCGCTGTCAAAAATACTGCTGGATTACATGCCCTCCACGCTTATGGCGGGTTTCCTCTATCTCGGCGCCGGGCTTGGTATGACCGCCATGCTTTTGATCCGAAAATTATGGGCGCCGAAAAAAAACGACGAACGGCTGACAAAAAAAGAGCTGCCTTATACGATCGCCATGATTCTGCTCGATATCGCCGCTCCTATCTGTCTTTTATACGGTTTAAAATCGACGACGGCCGCGAATGCTTCCCTGCTGAATAATTTCGAGATCGCAGCAACCGCCGTGATCGCGCTCGCGGTATTCAAGGAAGCCATCAGCCCGCGCCTGTGGGCAGGCATTGCGCTTATCACGCTTTCCTGTGCGCTCCTGTCCTTTGAGGATATATCGAGCCTGCGGTTTTCCTCCGGCTCGCTTTTCATTCTTCTTGCCTGCATCTGCTGGGGCTTTGAAAACAATTGTACACGGAAAATCTCCTCTAAGGACCCCATGCAGATCGTTCTCTTAAAAGGTATTTTTTCCGGAGTCGGCTCCGTCGTCATCGGACTTTGTATCGGGGAACGCATCACCGTACCGTGGAGCGTTTTTGCGGTTCTCGGTGTGGGACTCGTCGCCTACGGACTCAGCATCTTCACCTATGTACATGCCCAAAGGCTCCTCGGTGCGGCGAGGACAAGCGCGTATTATGCCGTCGCGCCTTTTATCGGTACAGCGCTGTCTCTTGTGATTTTCCGTGAGATGCCCGCTTATACGTATTTTATCGCCCTCGCTTTGATGATGCTCGGCGCGTGGCTCGCAGCGCAGGATAAGCCGCTGTTCGGGAAGAAGCGGTAGCCATTCAAGACTTGGCACATCATGGAATCCGTCCATAAAAAACAGGATTTGAAAACTTCAAATCCTGTTTTTTGTCTGCTGAACTTATTATATTCTCCGCGAATAAACTTTTTCACGCCGCCTTATTTGGAAACCGTCTCGGATTTCTCTTCCGCATCGGAGCCCTCGCTTTTCTTTGCGGCTTTTTTCCCGCCGCCGCACATAACGTTCACAAGAATACCGAGAATCAGCGCGGTCGCAACGCTGGTGATGGTGACTTTTCCGAAAGTAAGGGAAAGTCCGCCGATACCCACGATAAGAATCGTAGAAACGACAAACAGATTGCGGTTGTCGCCAAGATCGACCTTCTGGATCATTTTAAGACCGGACACCGCGATAAAGCCGTAAAGCGCAACGCAGACGCCGCCCATGACACAGGATGGGATCGAATTGACGAACGCGACAAACGGAGACAGGAAAGCGATGATGATCGCGCCGATCGCGGCGGCAATGATGGTCAAAACAGAAGCGTTGCCGGTAATGGCGACGCACCCGACGGACTCGCCGTACGTTGTATTCGGACAGCCGCCGAACAGCGCGCCGGCGATCGAACCTACCCCGTCGCCGAGAAGCGTGCGGGAAAGTCCGGGATCTTCAAGCAGGTCCGTTTCGATAATGGAGGAAATGTTTTTATGATCCGCGATATGCTCCGCGAATACGACGAACGCCACCGGAACATAGGCTACCGCAATCGAAGCGATATAGCTGCCGGAAAGCTCGCCGAATGCGCCGAACGCATCGACAAATGTGAAATTCGGCACGGAAAGGAAGGTGGAAAGCGCGACCTTTCCGTCCACAAGAAGACTTTCAAAAACGCTGAAATCGATGACCTTGAGCGCGTCGCTGCCCGTAGCGTTGCCGATCACGGTGAAGACCGCGGCGGCCGCATAACCTGCAAGAATCCCCATGATGAACGGAATCAGCTTCATCATTTTCTTTCCGTAAACCGAGCAAAGAATCGTGACGGCCAGCGTGACAAGACCGCATACCACGGCAATCAGCTTATCCCCGCCTGCATTCGCCGTCTGAAGATCGCTTATCGCGTTGCCGGCAAGGGAAAGCCCGATGATGGAAACCGTAGGTCCGATAACGACGGCAGGCATGAGCTTATTGACCCATTTTACGCCGACGAGCTTCACGATAACGGCGATGACTACATAGACAAGTCCTGCGAATACCGCACCGATGATAAGACCGAGATAGCCGAGCGCCATCGTGGAAGCTCCCGCAAATGCGGCCGCCATGGAACCGAGAAATGCAAAGGATGACCCGAGGAACACGGGACTTTTCGCTTTGGTAAAGAGCACATACACAAGCGTTCCCACGCCCGCGCCAAGAAGAGCTGCCGCAGGACTCATTTCACTGCCGGTCGTATTGTTGGTGATGACCGGAACGACAAGGGTGGCCGCCATGATCGCCAAAAGCTGCTGGATCGCGAATACGATCAGCCGCCCGAGCTTCGGTCTGTCTTTTACGCCATAGACAAGTTTCATACTGATTTTTCCTCCAAATTTTTTATATCAAATGCGTTCGCATTCAACATTTCCATTTTCATAAAGATCGACGGCAAGCTCTCCGTCGCACGGCGGCACAAGCACGCCGATGACCTCCGTTTTCGATGTCGGAATGTTCTTGCCCACAAAATCCGCGCGGATCGGAAGCTCGCGGTGTCCTCTGTCGATGAGCACCGCCAGATACACGCGCGACGGACGGCCGAGCCTCATGACCGCCTCCAAGGCGCATCTCGCCGTTCTTGCCGTATAGATCACATCGTCCACCAAAATCACGACCTTGCCCGTCACGGAAAACGGCACATGCGTGCCGCTTACCGTCGGCTCCTGCGTTTTATCGGAAAGGTCGTCCCGATAAAGCGAGATATCGAGCGTGCCGACCGGCGGCTCGACATTTTCAATTTTCCGGATATTCTCCTGCAGCCGATAGGCAAGCGGGACGCCGCGCGTCTTGATTCCGATGAGGCAAAGCCTTTCCGTCCCATGATTCTTTTCCACGATCTGATGGGAGATGCGCATGAGCGCTCGCTCCACATCGTCCGAATTCATAAGCCGCGTTTTTCGATTCATGCCGACATCCATCCTTTCATAAAACAAAACGATGCCCTTTGCCGGGCTTGTCCTGCAAAAAAAGGGCTTTCTGCCTTGACAGAAAGCCCGAT
>URZF01000182.1 GCA_900552255.1 uncultured Eubacteriales bacterium
CTGTTCCGAGAAGCACCTTATGTCATGACAATAGAAGGTATTTCCAAAGCATTGGATAATATTGAACGGAGACGGATTTTTCGGGCGATTCATATCGCGAAAAAATCATATAGATTTCAGGAAATTGAGATTCGTGCAGCGCCGCTTCTTTACAGATATCAAAAACCTTTATGGTTCACTCGCATTGAAGAACTGAGAAAAGCGGGAAATGATACAGCCAAAATCGAAAAATGTTTATCCATTTCGGAAAAGATGCTGACCGATGAAATCGATTGGGCTTCCGAAATGGAATAAGCGAACGACATCTGCCTGCTTTTCACGGACGGCGAGCTGCGCGTCCCCGTCGATATCGTAAACGGCTTTCTTCACGGCACGCGGGACATGGGATGCTATGTTTTCGCAAAAGAGGAATTCACCGTCGGCTATACCGAATTTGAATCCAAAAAAGCGACGACAATAAGAGGAGGAACCACAAGCTTTCTCCTTGGAAAACGAACGAAAAGATGGATAGAGGCGGAAGGAACGCTCTCTGCTCGTCCATAATTTTCACCTGATTTCAATCAAAATTCAGAAAGGACGATTTATGAAAAACATTGCAGTTATCACAGGCGCTTCCAGCGGCATCGGGAAAAAATTCACCGAAACGCTGGCCGAACACGGGACCTTCGACGAGGTTTGGGTCATTGCACGCCGCGAAGGGCGGCTCGAAGAGCTGAAAAGCAAGCTTCCCTTTCCGGTAAAACCGGTCGCGCTGGACCTGTCGGACGCCGAAAGCCACAAAAAATACGCGGCGCTTCTCGAAGAAGAAAAGCCGCAGATCTCGCTTCTCATCAATTGCAGCGGCTTCGGCAAGTTCTGCGCCACGCTCGACACGCCGCTCGAAGAAAATCTGAACATGGTGGATCTCAACTGCAAAGCGGTGATGGCGATGTGCCAAAATTCCATTCCGTATATGCAAAAGGGCGCGAAGATCATCAACATCGCCTCCGTGGCGGCCTTTCAGCCGATCCCATATATCAACGTATACGGCGCGACCAAGGCGTTCGTCCTGAGCTACAGCCGCGCGCTGAACCGCGAGCTCCGTTCACGCGGGATTTCCGTCACCGCGGTATGCCCGTTCTGGACCAAAACGGAATTTTTCAACCGCGCCATCGAGCGCGAGGAAAACGCCGTCGTCAAAAAATATGTCGCGATGTATGTCCCCGAGCAGATTGTGAAACGGGCATGGCGCGACGCCGAACGCAGACGCGACGTGAGCAAATACGGTTTCGTGGCGAGATTTCAGATGCTTCTCGCCAAAATCCTGCCGCACAGCTTTGTCATGAGCTACTGGATGCACCAGCAAAAGCTGAAATGACAGACAGCGTTTATTCCCATTGCACGCTCTGTCCGAGACGGTGCGGCATAGACCGCAGAAGCGCCGCCGGCTTCTGCAGCGAATCGGATAAGCTGCGCGTCGCCCGCGCCGCTCTGCACTTTTGGGAAGAACCATGTCTTTCCGGCGCCGCAGGCTCCGGCGCCGTGTTCTTTTCCGGCTGCGGACTGAAATGCGTATACTGCCAAAACGGCAGCATCGCGCACCGGAACCGCGGCAAGGATATCGATGTCTATCGCCTGTGCGAGATCTTCCTCGAGCTGGAGCGGCAGGGCGCCGCGAACATCAATCTTGTCACAGGCGCGCAGTTCGTTCCGCATATTGTGGAAGCGCTTGCGATGTCCCGCGCGCGCGGACTTCGGATTCCCGCCGTATACAATTCCGGCGGATACGAAACCATAGAAACGCTGCGTATGCTGGAAGGACACATCGATATCTACCTTCCGGATTTCAAATACCACGATGTCAAGCTTGCCGAGCGGCTTTCCCATGCCGCGGACTATCCCGAAAAAGCGGAAGCGGCCGTCGATGAAATGCTCCGTCAAGCAGGGGATGCGGTGTTCGATGAAAACGGCATGATGACACGCGGCGTGATCATCCGGCATCTCGTTCTTCCCGGTCATTCGGATGACTCTTTACAAGTACTAAGTCGTCTCTATCACCGATATGGCGACCGCATCTACATCAGCATCATGAACCAGTATACGCCATGCGGAAAGTTTCCCACCTCTCCTGAGCTTTCCAGAAGGCTGACGACCTACGAATATGACAAGGTCGTGGATTTTGCCCGAAGCCTCGGCATCCGAAACGGCTTCATCCAAAGCGGCGGAACCGCCGCGGAAAGCTTCATTCCCGAATTTGACTTCACCGGAATATAAAACATCTGTATAACAAATGTTATACAGATGTTTCTTTTTAGCTTCCGGTACCGAGCCACACGCTTGGCACCTCACCGACGATCACGGTTTCCGCGATGCAGACGTTGGTGGAAACGCAGACCTCGATCGTTTTATCCTTTACAAGTCCGGCGACGCCCGCATCGATGACGAGATTCACCGTATGCTTCGATTGGTTGATACCGGCGCAGGTAAGCTCGCTCTCCACATTGGCAGTCACTCCTCCGAACGGCTGTACCTTCACATTCAAATAGGTTTCCGGCAAAAACGAGGATAAAAATCCCTCTCCGAAAAGATTGGCATAGGAAATCGGCACGCCGTATTTTTCAAGCTCCGAAAGACCTGTCGCGATCTCCGCCACAATATCCGCACGCATTCGGTTGATCAGGATGGAATTTGCGGAGACAGCGGTGATTTTTCCCTCCGACGAATAACTGACGCAGGCAAATGTTCCGGACGCATATGCCGCCTCCGACGCGATGCGCGCAACGGCGTCATTGATGATTTCGGTGATTTTGTTTTCAACCTGCCGTTTCACGACCGAATCCATGATTTTATCGATCTGAGCGTTGATATACGCAACGACGAGGACCGCAAAAATCAAAATAACGGCCAAAAGCAAGCACAGCCTTCGGCCTGCACGGGATTTTCGCCTTTTTACCGTAACCATGTAAAATCACCTCGATTCAGAATATGCTTTTGACGACATTTTGTGAAAAACATGATTTTTTTGTATAGAAAAATCAAAGCAACATTTGATTATCCCTTGAAAATACCGTATTGACGGCATTTCAGAGGGATTGAGCAGCCTCATTTTACCACGAACTTACTACTCACAAACGAGTCCCGAGACACCGAAAATCCGGGAAATGCAAAGTTATGGATACGGTACGGAAAATCGGAGCGCGAATCGTCCTCCGCATGACAACTGAATATCGACCGGGTTCAGCCGATTCAGCGCTATAGGTATTCGCTCTCTGTCCCTATGGCACTTTTTGTTTGACTGTGCGGGCGCAACAAACGCACAGCCTATCAGGGCTTTAAAAATATATCAAAAAGGATTGAAAACGGGCTGTAAAACCCTCTATGGCAGCTT
>URZF01000183.1 GCA_900552255.1 uncultured Eubacteriales bacterium
GAAAGGAACGCAAAAAGCGGCAGGAGCAGATGAGTTTAAGAGAAAATAAGGTGGAGATTCTGGCACCGGCAGGGTCATATGATATTTTAATGGCAGATTTTGCAGCGGGCGCAGATGCAGTGTATCTGGGCGGCGCAAAGTTTGGTGCGAGAGCATATGCAAATAATTTAAGTCAGGAAGAATTACTGCGGGCATTAGATTATGCACATTTACATGACAAAAAGATTTATCTTACAGTGAATACCCTGATGAAACAGCAGGAGCTGGAAGACAGGTTACTGCCGTATCTTGAGCCGTTTTACAAAGCGGGACTTTCTGCGGTTATCGTGCAGGATTTCATCCCGGGCGATGATTCCGGCATGTATGTCCTCACCGCTTATTCCGACCGGAACGCAAAAGTAAAAATGATGTGTCTCGGACATGTCCTTTTGGAAGAACACACGCCGAAAGGACTTGGCAATCATGCCGCGATCCTGACGGAATATCAGGCTGAGCTCATGGAAAAAATGAAAGCTTTCCTTGAAAGCACCGGCTATCAGGGCTTTTCCAATTTCGACATCAAATTCGATCCAAGAGATGGGAAATTCAAGGTATTTGAGATCAATCTCAGGCAGGGACGCAGCAATTATTACGTGACACACGCAGGCGCAAACATCGCGCGCTATCCCGTAGGCGATTTGGACGGTACGCTTCCCGCCGATACGGATATCGTCAAAGAACCCGCCTTTTGGCATACCGTTCCCAAAAAAATCATATATTCTTATATCCGGGACAAAAACACGCGGAAATCCGTAAATAAGCTCGTAAAGAATGGAAAATCCGGCACTTCCCTGTGGTATCGCTATGACCTGCGGGCAAATCCGATGCGGCTTGCTTACGTCGCCATTCACAATTTTCGGTATTTCAAAAAATACAAACGATATCCGTAATATACCCGGCTATTATCCCACAGCACCGGATAAAGCTTCACTGAGATCAGGCGCCGCCATGCGCCGCGGAGGTGTCATATGGCAAAAACACTCGGCATATTGGGAGGACTCGGTCCCGCCGCAAGCGTATATTTCTATCAGATGATCACCGAGCATACCTTTGCTCTGCGGGATCAGGACCACCTCGACATCGTTCTCATCAGCGGCGCGGGAATCCCTGACCGAAGCGACTTCATTTTGGGAAAAAGCGGTCAGTCTCCGCTCCCCCTCATGAAAGAGGACGTTTTGAAGCTCGCCCGTGCGGGCGCCGACCTTATCGCGATCCCCTGCAATACGGCGCATTATTTTTTCGACGAACTGGAAAAAATCTCTCCGGTCCCCGTTCTGAATATCGTAAAGGAAACGGTAAAGCTTGCAAAAGAGGCGGGCATACATAAGCTCGGCATCTTGGCGACAACCGGCACCGTCGTCGCCGGCGCCTATCAGCGGGCTTGCTCGGATATCGGCATCGACTACCTTCTCCCGTTCGACGAGTCTCAAGAAGTTTTGATGAACATAATTTATCAATCGATCAAAACCGCTAACACTCCGGACACTGATAAATTTCTTGAGATCGTGACGGAGCTGTATGCCGGCGGATGCGACGCCGTCGTGCTCGGCTGCACGGAGCTGTCCCTCATCCCGCAGACGGCGGCATTCGAGTCGTATCGCTTTATCGATTCCCTGCTGGTCCTTGCGAGAAAATCGATACTCGAATGCGGAAAAATCCCCTGCGGCTTTCCGGATATCTATACATATATGGACAAAGCCTTCGTGTAGAAAAACCCGATATCACGTAAAACCCTCAACTGCCGATGAAAGGCCGGTCTCCTCATGATGAAGCTCACCGATTTGATTCAGAATATAGACTATACCGTATATCCCGAGAATGCGGCGCTTCACGCGCTTTCCGTTTCGGATATCGCATACAACTCAAAAAAAGCCGGAACGGACATTCTTTTTGTATGTCTTGCCGGCGCCGCGGCGGATGGCCATGATTTTGCCGCAGATGCTTATGCGCGCGGTTCAAGGATTTTCGTCTGTGAAAAAAAGCTCCCGCTTCCGCAGGACGCCGTACAGCTGATAACGGAAAACACGCGGCGTGCGCTGGCTTCTCTTTCCGCCGCGCTGTTCCGTCACCCCGAAAGGAAGCTGCGTATCATCGGCGTCACCGGAACAAAGGGTAAATCCACGATCTGCGAAATGGCGCGCCACATCCTGACCAAAAACGGGATCCGCGCCGCTTCCGTCGGAACGGTCGGCGTCCGCATCGACGATACGCTCACGCCCACCGGCAATACGACCCCCGAGAGCTATGAGCTTTATCGGATCTTTTCCGAAATGGTCGACCGCGGCATCGAATATGCCGTCATCGAGGTTTCCTCCCAGGGAATCAAGCTCGACCGCATCTTCGGAATCCCGTTTTTCGCAGCGGTCATGACCAATCTTTCCGAGGATCATATCGGCCTGCATGAACATCCCGATTTTGAAGATTACAAGCGGTGCAAAATGGCGCTTTTCCACCGCTGTGAGGTCGGTATTTTCAACGCCGACGATACATATTTTGAAGAATTTGCAGAGCAGGCGCCATGCCGCAAAATCACGTATTCCCTCACGTCGGAAAGCGGGGAGGCGGACTTCACTGCTCATTCGATCGCGCCCGTTCTCACGCCTGACGGCGGATTCGGCGTTTCCTATACCGTCCGCCATGGAGTCGAGCGCGCCGATGCCGTTCTGCCGTTTCCCGGCGCTTTTTCCGTATCCAATGCGCTTGCCGCAATCGCCATAGGCGAGCTTGCCGGAATCCCGCTTCAAAGCTCAGCCGCGGCGCTGCGCGACGTTGCCGTAAACGGCCGATTTGAAATCGTAAAAACGCCGCTTCCCGCCGTCATCTTCGTCATCGATTATGCGCACAACGGAGAAAGCCTTACCGCGGCGCTCGCTACGCTGCGCGCTTACAAGCCGCGCCGGCTTGTCTGTCTTTTCGGTTCGGTCGGCGGACGTACTGAAATCCGCCGGCGTGAGCTTGGGATCGCCGCCTCGGAGCATGCCGATTTTTCTATTCTGACAAGCGACAATCCCGACGCGGAATCGCCTCGGGATATCATCCGCGACATTGAAAGGCATATGACCGGCGCCTCCTATATCGTCATCCCCGACCGCAGAGAGGCGATCGAATACGCGGTTAGAAACGCCAAGGAGGGGGATGTAGTACTTCTTGCCGGCAAAGGACACGAAACCTATCAGCTCATAAACGGCAAAAAATATCCCTTTTCGGAACGGGATATCCTTATGGAAGCCGCAGCCCGCCTGAAAGGCTCGGTCGCAACCGCAACCATACCGGGCCGTTCGTCCGGTTTAAAAACGTAAGCTTCGCCATGGAGGAAGTCCT